>CAZITZ010000011.1:0-3005 GCA_964542295.1 uncultured Desulfurococcaceae archaeon | reverse complement strand
ACTGTTTCTTTCGTACTTGTGCAGGCTCTGATGAGAGAAGTATTAATGGATTCTATGCTTTATACCATATATTCGGCGATGATAATAATGGATTAAATATAGTATTAAAAGTATATGCCGATCCAAATAACCCTACCCTACCATCTATTGTCGATATTGTTCCTGCTGCTGATTGGTGTGAGATGGAGGCACGGGATCTACTTGGTATAGAGTTTAGTGGCCGTAAACAGTATAGACTCATACTTCCACCTTACTGGCCTAAAGATCTATATCCATTGCGTAAGGAAGTATCTTATGATGTTAAACCACAGGTTATTATTTCGAGTGAGAAGGTTGGGTTCTGGGATAAGACTTCTGCTGGAGTAGCTATACCTATAGGCCCATATCATCCAGCTCTTCATGAGCCAGAGTATTTCGAGCTTTATGTTGAAGGAGAAAGTGTCGTTGATGTACGTTATCGAGGCTTCCATATTCATCGAGGCATTGAAAAACTTGGTGAGTCTAAACTTACTTATCAGCAGGTAAACTTTGTTGCCGAGCGTATATGTGGTATATGTGGTTTTGAACATAGTGTATGTTATGCTCAAGCTATAGAGAAGGCAGCTGGTATAGAGATCCCTGAACGTGCTAAGTTTATACGTAGTATTGTATTAGAGGTTGAGAGAATACATAGTCATTTATTGTGGATAGGCGTGGCGGTGCATTTATTGGGCTATGACACTGGCTTTATGCATACATGGAGGATACGTGAACATGTAATGGTTATTGCTGAGATGCTTACTGGTAGCCGTAAGACTTATGGTATTAACTTGATTGGTGGAGTACGCAAGGATATTAATGAGGAAAAGAAGCAGAGGGTACTTGATGTATTAAAAATTGTTGAAAAAGAATTCACGGAATTAGTTAAGACAATGGTTGATGTACCACAGATCATGAAGAGACTTAAGGGAACGGGTATATTACCTAGAGAAGATGCACGTAAACTATCTGTTGTAGGACCAACAGCTAGAGGTTCAGGACTAGATCGTGATGTAAGACGTGATTTGCCATATGCAGCTTATGGTTATGTAGACTTTAATGTACCAGTATATGACGATGGCGATAATTTGTCAAGGTTTCTTGTACGTGTTGATGAAGTTTATGAAAGTATATCAATTATAAGACAATTACTTGATCAATTGCCTCAAGGACCCATAATGATTGAAGAATTTGATATACCTGAAGGACGTATGGCCGTATCCGTTGTTGAAGCCCCACGTGGTGAGGATATACATTTCGTTATAACTGGCCGTGGAAAACCCTATCGTTGGAAGGTCCGTGCTCCTACATATCAGAATATACCTGCTCTCCGTGTAATGCTTCGCGATCAGCCTTTAGCTGATGCCCCCCTCACAATAGCTAGTATCGATCCATGTTTTTCATGCACTGATCGTGTATTTATAGTAGATAAAAATGGATATAAAAAGAGGTTAGATCCGATATTGTATCGTTGGAGATGATATGTTATGAGCCTGAAGGATATGCGGAGATCTAGACTAGGTTTTCTCCGAGCTTTAGTAATTGCTGGCCGCAGTGGAAGAGTTACACGCCGCTATCCTTATGAAGAGCCTCTTGTAACTAGTGATTTCCGTGGTAAAATAGATATTGATGAGACTAAATGTATTGGTTGTGGCGCATGCGTTAACGCGTGTCCACCCAACGCTTTAGAGTTAATAAATACTCGCGATGGATACATATCTCTACGCTATTTTGTTGGACGCTGTATTTTCTGTTGGAGATGTATTGATGTATGTCCTACTGGCGCTATCAAGGGCACCCGCGAATTCGAGCTTGCAACAGATGATATCAGTGATCTATATGATATAATAGTTCATGAGCCAAATAGATGCAGAGAATGTGGAAAACTATTCTCTACTAAAAGAATGGGTGATTACGTAGTTACTAAAAGTCCTCTTGTAGAGAACTATGTGGATTTAGATCCAGATTGTAGAAGGAATAGATTTCTAAAAGCTATTGAAAATAGATTTGGTGGTAGAGTTGGGTAAGCCCAAGTTTCTAGGAAAGAGTATATGGGTTTTTCATCTTAATACTGGTAGTTGTAACGGTTGTGATATTGAGGTTTTAGATGTACTTACTCCCTATCATGATGCTGAGCGGTTCGGGGTTAAACTAGTTGTTAGTCCACGTCATGCTGATGCAGCTTTATTGACAGGACCTATAACTCTAGAATCTCTTCCTAAAGTATTGAGGGCTATTGAGGCTATGCCTCGTCCGAGGATAATAATTGCCCTTGGATCATGTGCTTGTGGAGGTAATATTTGGCATAGTAGTTATTCAGTGATTGGAGGAGTACCTGAACTCTTAAAGATCCTTAAGGAAAGAGGTATTGAAGTTGATGGGGTTTATTATGTTCCAGGCTGCCCGGTGAGGCCGGAGTCCATAGTATATGCTGTTGGTTTAATTAAAGGCCTTGTACCTAAAAAGATTAAGCCTAAGGTGAAGAAAGTTGGGAGATAGGGTTACTATATATTTTTGTAAGATCCATAAGACCGACCAACCTATACCTAGACATCACATAGCTTCTGTTGCAGCTTGCCGTGTTTTACGTGAAATAGTTCTTAGCGATCTCCATAATATATTATCTGATGAAGAATACTCTATACTCATTAAGGAAGGCGAACTCATAATAACTGATCCTGAAAAGATTCAAAGGATAACATGTATATCTCCAAGTGAAGAGGTATATCTAAGACTTAAGATTAAATAATTTATCGGAGGGTATCTGTGAAATATATATCTTCATTATCGAAAAGAATCTATAAGAAACGAATTCTATTACTTACAGTATTAATTATTGGAATATTTCTCAGAATATGTATAGCGCCTTATTCCACAGGCTCAGATATACCTCAATTTGCAGGTTTTGCAGATACGTTTCTTAGACATGGTTTATGCTTCTATAAGTATGCCGATGGGAGTCATTGGATTTCAGAAAAATGGGCTTA
>CAZITZ010000010.1:0-19872 GCA_964542295.1 uncultured Desulfurococcaceae archaeon | reverse complement strand
AGAGATAGTTCTGCCAAGGTTTTTTGCTTCTGTAACTAATTTACCTGAATTTGGCCTACCGGGCTTAAGTTCACTCGATACTAATGGAAACTTATATGGAGTATTATAGGCGATCTTGATGTATCCGGCTAAGACGTTATATTTAAAGCTTATAGCTTTAACGGGGCATACAAAACTACATGTATAACATCCCTCGCAAATCCATGGATTAATAACGTATCTTCCACTCTTTTCTTCAATAGCACTGAATGCACATGAGTCATAACAATATCCGCAATGAATACATTTATCATCTCGTATGAAGCCTATTCTTCCTTCACGATATTCCAGAACACGGTCCCATCTATTTATTCCAAGGACTAGATGGAGATTAGGTGCTTCAGCATCAGCATCAACTGCTATGACTCTGTAGCCAGAGTTTCTTAATATTATTGCGAGTGAGGCTGCTATTGTCGATTTACCGACTCCTCCTTTACCACTAGCTATAACTATCTCGATCAAATCAGATGAACTCATAGTATTTCATCCTCTAAAACCTGGTAAATATCATAGAAACTCTTAGAAACAATTGAATCAGGGTTATAGGCAACGATTGGTATGCCTTGGATATATGATTTAATAGCGTCCATGCTATATGGTATCTTAAAATATTTTTCAACACCGTACATCTTCATTATCTTCAAATGATCATCTATAGGGCCTAAACCATATCGATTAATGATAACCCATGCACGGTAACCAAGACCATTTACAATCTTTAAGATACTCTCAAGATCATGTAGTCCAAGAGGTGTTGGTTCAGTAACTGCTATTACTAGATCAGAATACTGTAGTGCTATAGATATGGAGCTACCCGCACCAGCACCTGTATCAATTAATAAGATCTCTTTTGCTAATTCTCTTGCCTTCCTCTTAATAATTGATAGGCCTGGAGGTATATGTTCCTCGCCCGGCCTTAAAATACCTGTTAATAATTTAAATGATACATTGAATTTCCTAATAATTGTTAAATAACTATATGCTATTACATGGCCTCCTTCAATAATGGCACCATATGGGCAAGCATAATAACAAGCTTTGCATCCGCTACAAAGCCTTGGAAACACTATTGGAGGGTTTTTCGGCGGCATAAATATGGCTCCTGTATCACATATCTTAGCACATATTCCACATAAAGTACATTTCTTATAATCTATGAATGGTAAAAATATCTTGATATCCTCTTTATTATGAAGTTTATCGATTCCAAGTAAAACATGATCATTTGGAGCCTCTAGATCTAGATCGGCTAATAAAAGATCGTGTTTTTTAGCTAATAGTATTGCTAAGTTAGTCGCAACAAAACTCTTACCAGTACCGCCTTTACCGCCAGTAATACTTATTTGAATTATTCTCTTCATACTAGATCATCCATTTCTATTTATCTCTTATTTAACAATCTATTATAGAACCTATGGGATACAACTTTATTATTCAATTGATCTATAGATAAACTACTCAACTCTGCTAAAACATTGTCTATAAACATTTTAATATCTGGATTAAGCTCTGGAACGCGGCAAACATACTTGATACAGTCATTAATTTTCTGGAAACAATTATCTTCTTCAATAATCTCTTTTAAACCATCTATATAGAATACCTTTAGGAATCCTATATATTTAAAGTCAGTAAGCCACTTACTATACTTACTATACCATTTCAATTCACTATATGCTATGATCCTACTAATTATAAATGGATGAATACATCCTTTTTTACTTATTATGTATGCTAGCAATTCTTTCTTACTTATCAAATACTAATCACCTAAATTAGGTTAGCCTAGCTTAATTATTTTCGGCAGGGTTAATTAATCCATCTCAAGTACTACTTCAATTTATCCATAAGCAATAATTCCTTACCAATGATCTCGTGAGGATAATTCTTAAAGAACTCTTCATATATGTCATAACTAACTAGTAAAGTGAGTCGTTTAAATCCATTATTAATAGCTATATGGAATAGATATTCCATAGCCTCGTTAATGCTATCTAAATCTTCTATCCAGATCATTAATCTACCTACGTCTTTTCTACTCCACAGACTCTCTATAATGAATGCAGTATTTACTTCTCTGATATAACCTTCAATACTAACTATCCTATCTTTTTCAAATGCAAAATCCCATCTACTCTTAATCCATGCAGTAAATGAGGAGAAAATACGTGGTGATATAAACGTCATATTACTTAGAATACTATATTTTTCAGGAAATTCAACAATAGTATAATTGTTTTTAGTCCGACTTACTCTATAAAGATCTATTTCTATGTGGTAGATAATATATGCTATATCGTTTATACCACACTTCCTATAAAAATCGACTACATTTTTCTCAGGCCAAACACTCAATGTATCACAGCCTTGTTTAATGCATATCTCTCTTGCTTTCATAATTAATGCTCTGCCTATGCCGCGTCTCCTATAATCATTATGAACTTGAAGTACATCAATAAAACCAGTTTTACCTAGTAAGCCTTGTTCATAACCAATATATAGTTCGAGTTCGCCAACAACATGATCATTTAATAAAGCTACTAATGGATATTGATTACTAATGAGGACATAGTTTAGATGTATACTACATGTTTCTATAGACATCCATGGCCCGCCATGACTAAATTTGTCTATAACGCTGAGATCCTCGTACCTTGCCTCAACTTTCTTACCATCAATAAATCTATACCATTTATCAACATCACTACAATAGACTTCAACGATCTCCTTAACATCATCTAGAGAAGCTAAACGTATCTCTACTGGCATCGGCATCGCCCAAGGCCACGGGATCTAGTTTAAAGAAATAAATAAAAACATTATTTATTAAATTATGAATTTCTCAAATGGGAATTTAGTACCAAACTTCTCTCTCGCCCGATCTAGTATCTTTAACTGTCTCTTCTCAGCTTCTTCTCTAATCTTTTCCTCTTCAAATACAAGTACTCTACCACTCTCTAAAACAATCTCTCCATTAATAATTACTGTATCTACATCACTAGCATTAGCACAATAGACAATAGCACCTAAAGGATCTGTTACTGGAGCTGTATGCGGCCTATCTAGCCTTATGATCGTTATATCTGCTTTCTTACCGATCTCGAGACTACCGATCTCATTCTCTAAACCAATAGCTTTAGCGCCATTAATTGTAGCCATTTCCAATGCATCCCATGCAGTAACTATGCTGGGATGCTTTCTTGCGGCTCGATGTAGGAGTACTGCAAATCTCATTGCTTCAATCATATCATTATTATTGTTGCTACCAGCACCATCTGTTCCAAGAGCAACATTGACTCCGGACTCCATATAATCTGGTATAGGTGCTACACCTGATCCTAGATACATGTTGCTTTCTGGATTATGAATAACATGGGCGCCTGTTTCAGCTAGTAATTTTACTTCTCTTGGAGAAACTTGTACACCATGGACCGCATGGTATCTTGGCCCCAGTATGCCAAGATCGTATAATAACTCGACATCTGTTTTACCATGGAGTCCTATGACAAGTTCTTGATCCTTTACTGACTCTGCAGTATGGGTATGATAGATCAATTCATACTTGTCACTAAGCTCCTTAGCCTTCAACAATAACTCCTTACTAGCATTATATGGATGCATTGGAGCTATAGCTATCCATAGTCTATTCTCGTATCCATGATATTTTTTAACTAAGGACTCTACATGGGCAAGTGCTTCCTCAGGTTCTTCCTTAAGTATATCAAGTAATACATTGAGTTCATAGATACCACGGGCAAGTACTGCACGAAGCCTGGACTCAATTAATGCCTTAGCAACAGCATCATATCCCCTGGGTCCATAGTGGTTTTCAATTATTGTTGTAACACCACTCTTAATGTTTTCTATTAGACCCCACTTAGCAGCAATATAGAAGTCGTCATCGGTAAAACTAGCGAGTGTAGGATGAATGCTTGTACGAAGCCATGAAACAAGCTCCATATCAATACCTATATTCTTCAATATACTCTGGAATAAATGGTTATGTGCATTAACGAGGCCTGGGATAACTACATGTCTATGTGCTCTTATTATTGTATCACTATGGTATTTCTGCCTAGCCTCATCAGCTTTGCCTATAAAGACAATGCGATCACCATCAATAACTATTGCTCCATTTCGTATAATCTTCTGTCTAGGTCTAACAGGAATAATATAACGAGCTTCTACAATGATCATTGGCATTAGGATCCACCTATAGAATCAAACCTGTTAAATCTACTAATGCTATACAATGGAGACATTATAAGTATTTTTCAAATAAGATACTATACGATTTAGTTGATCCTGATAAAGCCGGGTATCTTGAATGTAATACATTGGGATTAAACAAATCTAAGTTTAATCGTCACATTATACTTTGATTCAAGTTTCCTGATCCTCTTTATTCTCTTATTAAATGTCCTAATCATGTTCTTCGGTATAGTGACTATTACTGTAGAATCTTCAATGGCGACATCGGCTCCAGGAAGGATTTTCTGAATAATATTAGCAACTTTATCAATCTTAGTAACGGCAGGCATACGGAGCTTTTTGACAGGTACTACAACTGTTTGTTCGCCAAATGTATAGATCTCATATTCTAGTTCACCGGTTAGGAAATCACGTACTTCAATAACTGGCCTAGCTAATTCAGCTTCTCTAAGTCCAGTTGGTAGCTTTACAGTCATCTTTACCTCATACACCTTATCAACCATACCATTACGTATAAAGATCACTGTATCTATTAGGCTAGGTATCATGCCGAGCTCTACTCGTCCTATGAATCTCTGTATTGCGTCAATAGGAGATGTAGCATGGACTACACCGATCATCCCTATGCCTGCGAGTCTTAAGTCTGTATATAGTCTGAAGTCTTCATCGCTTCTCATTTCATCAAATACTGTATAGTCTGGCCTGCTAAGTAGCAGTATATCATGTAATTCTCCGAGATCGGCATACGTCTTACTATATTGGGTGATCTCGGGTGGCAGGATCATGTCTCTAGGCGACTCAACAGTCTTAACAACCTTACCCTTACTAGCATAATATTCTGCTAGTGCTTGGGCAAAAGTAGTCTTACCCATACCCGGTGCTCCAGCGATCAATATTCCCTCAGCTTTTTCTTCAAGTCTCTTAATGAGTTTAGGAGGCAGATTATAGTCTTCTAGACGTAGCTTCTTCAATGGACGTACAGCAGTTATTTCCCATCCATCACTCAATGGAGGCCTTGTTATTACTATACGGTACTTACCAAGCTGTACAATAGTTGAACCCCGTCTATCGATCTCTATGAATCCATCAGGTCTTCTACGAGCCTCTTCAATAATTTCACGAGCAACATCCTCTATTTCTTCACGCTTCAATGGATCCTCATTAATCACTACATACTCCCAATCACCAGGCCTTCCCTTCTTAACGATTGGTTGTACACCTTCTTTTAAATGAATACTCATTGTAGTCTCGTCAAAGAATCCTTCAAATCTTAGGATAGTGGGTTTCTCTGGTGGTACATAGATTACTCTCATACCAATAGCTTCAGCAACTAATGCCTGTACACGATCACCTGTAATGAGTGTTGCACCAGCTTCGAAAGCATACTCTCTAATTAATGCATCAATAGCTCCATAGCCAGCATAACGTATATCGCTTGGACGGGGCTTTTCACCACCAATTTCAAACCTTACATATCCTTCATCAGCTAGTTTCTTAATCCTCTTAATCTCTTCAAGCCCTGCATATCCCGTAGCTCTACCTTGATTAGCTTGATGCTCTAACTCAGCTAGTACAGCCTTGTGTATAATAATACGTCCTCTAACAACACCATCACGTATAAGTTTAGATACTACACCCTCTATTACCGCACTTGTATCCGGCACATATACTTCTTCTCCTACTATGAGCGTCAAGGCCCGATCATCACCTACTTGGTCATTATTTAAATATAGTTGCTCCCTTATATACTAGTTTCTACCTTTCCAAGACCATTGTCTCATTGATTAAACAGTGTATAGTACGTTATTAATAGAGAAAAAGTTTATCTAGTAATACTCTTAAAAATAGTGATATACGTGAGGACTATTTTCAAAAAGAGGTTATATGTGATGAAAGCTTTAACCCGTACAGCTATAGCTCTCATAGCAGTTATAATCGTTATTGTAGCGATTGCAGGAATATATTTTATAACACAACAAGGAGCACCGACTACTACGCCAACGGCTACAACCTCTCCACCTACAACATCTCCAACAACTACTACGCCAACTACTACATCACCTACAGAGACAACACCACCTCCAGGAGAAGGGATTAAGGTAGCGATATTGTTCGACGTCGGTGGACGTGGGGACCTAAGCTTTAACGATATGGCTTATCTAGGTGCGGAAAGAGCTAAGGAGGAACTTGGCGTTGAAGTAGAGTACATGACGCCGAGATCACTTGATGACATGGTCCCATTACTGCAGCAATTAAGTGAGTCGGGAGAATACGATCTATTAGTTCTAATTGGATTCCTATGGACTGGTGCATTAAATGAAACAGCTGATCAGTATCCAAACCAGAAGTTTGCATTAATAGACTCTACTACAGGTATTGTTAGAGACAATGAAGTTGATATATTATTCCGTGAACAAGAATGTGCAGCATTAATCGGTATTATAGCATCTGGAATGGCGTATTCATTAAATGGATCAACCGTTGGCGCTGTAGCTGGTATGGATATACCGCCGCTATGGAAGTTCCACATAGGCTACCTATTTGGCGTAAAGTATTTTGAGATGAAGACTGGTAAACCAGTTAACTTCCTATGGCAATACACTGGTACATTCACAGATACACAGGTAGGCTATAACACGGCATGGCAATTACTACAGCAAGATGCTAAGGTCCTATATGGATTAGCTGGATTAACCCATGTCGGTATGTTCAATGCGATTATTGACTGGAACGAGGGAGGCCATGGAAAAGCTTTTGGTATAGGACAAGATGCTAGCCAAGAATGGTATGCTCCACAATACATACCTGTAAGCGGTGCTAAGAGAGTTGATGTAGCAGTATATACTGCTATTAAAATGGTTGTTGAAGGTACATGGCAGGGCGGAATAATAACTCTTGGACTAAAGGAGGAGGGTGTTGGTATCTGGGACTTAGATGGCGTAAAGTACTTTGCAGAACTAGCTTATGAAACTGGACAACTCAAGGACCTAACGCCAGACCAGGTAGTACAGATTGTTAATGAGACCCGTAATGAATATATTCCAGACTATGCATGGCAGCTAGTCAATGATTTAGAGCAGAAGATTAGGAGTGGAGAGATCGTCTTTAAGACACCGCTAACACATGAAGAATATGACCAGATTATACAGGAGCTTTTAGCGGGCAATCTAGATGCAGCATTAGAACAAGGATCGGTTATGGGTGATTAATAATACTGTGTTTTCGGGAATAGACTATACAAATATTTTTTATAATCCTTTCGACTAAATTCTTCTATTAAGCTCCTACTATCTGGGTGCTAGTTGTTGAGTGATAGAGAGATTGCTATTGAGATGAGAGGTATTCACAAAATATATCCAGATGGTGTTATAGCTCTTAGAGACGTTGATTTCATCGTATACAAAGGAGAAATACATGGACTACTTGGAGAAAATGGAGCTGGTAAAACAACATTAATGAGGATACTCTATGGAGAGATTAAGGCTACTAGGGGAATAATAAAGATCTTTGGTAAAAGAGTCAAGTTCCATGGACCATGGGATGCTATTAGACATGGAATTGGAATGGTTTATCAGCATTTCACACTTGTACCAACATTTACTGTTGAAGAAAACCTATATCTGTCATATGTAAGCATAGAGCCTAAGGCTACAATTGATGATGTTAGGGAAAAAGTTAAGAAGTTAATGGACGAACTAGGCTTGAAGGTGCCTCTAAATGCTGTTGTTGAAACATTACCTGTTGGTGTACAGCAGAGAGTTGAGATTATAAAGACTCTTCTTAGA
Organism: uncultured Desulfurococcaceae archaeon; assembly: GCA_964542295.1. Classification (GTDB taxonomy): domain Archaea; phylum Thermoproteota; class Thermoprotei_A; order Sulfolobales; family Desulfurococcaceae; genus CAZHDB01. The sequence goes on along the minus strand of CAZITZ010000010.1, from coordinate 11,836 downwards.
AATGCTAGAATACTTATACTTGATGAGCCGACAAGTGTTTTGACACCTATAGAGACTAAAGAATTATTTAATGCTTTAAGAAAGCTTAAGGAGGCAGGTATAACGATCATTTTTATTACGCATAAGCTACGTGAAGTCAAGGAAATAACTGATAGAGTTACTGTGTTGCGTAGAGGTAGACATGTAGGAACTGTTGTGACAGATAAAGTGACTCAAAAGGATCTTGCTAGAATGATGGTTGAGAGAGAAGTTGTCTTTAAGATAGAGAAGAAGCCTAAGGAGCCGGGTGAACCCGTATTCATTGTTAAAGACTTATGGGTACGTGATGACCGTGGATTAATGGCCGTTAAAGGAGTATCTTTTGAGCTTAGGAAAGGCGAGATCTTGGGATTAGCTGGTGTTCAGGGTAATGGGCAGAGGGAATTAGCTGAGGCTCTTGCAGGAGTAAGGATTGTTGAAAGGGGAAAGATCTATCTATATGGTAAAGATATTACTAGGCTTCCAGCCTCAAGGAGGTATTCACTAGGCCTTGCTTATGTGCCTGATTCTAGAAGAGTAGGCCTCATATTTGACATGAATATAATTGAGAATACTGTATTGACTAATATGTATAGAGTTATTACGAGAACTAGGAGGATCAAATGGGGTGCGGCATCAAAATATGCAAATGAAGTCATTGATAAACTAGAGGTTATTGCACCAGGTATAACATCACCTATAAAATACTTAAGTGGAGGTAATCAGCAAAAAATCATGGTTGGCAGGGAAATTATTAGAGAACCAACAGTATTTATTGTCGCAGAACCGACCCGAGGACTTGATGTAGCTGCAACGGAATTTATTAGGAAAACCCTACTCGCACTGAGAGATCAGGATAAGGCTATTCTACTTATTTCAACAGATCTTGATGAGATCATGCAATTAAGTGATCGTATAGCAGTCATATATGAGGGAAAGATTATGGCAATAGGAAAGCCTGAAGAATTCACTCTTGAAAGATTAGGTCTTCTTATGGGTGGTGTAGTTGAGTCCTAAGGAAATTAAGTATAAATTAGCCTTATTTACTAGAAAAACAAGGCTTACCTTTATTATAGAGAAGATTAGGGTAAAATATGTTGACTATTTGACTGCAGCATTAGAGATCATATTATCTGCTACAGTAGGATTCCTAATAGCAGCAATTCTACTTTATTTCATGGGATATGATCCATATGAGGTATTTAGCATATTATTTAGGTATGGTTATGGCAATATAGGCTATTTATTAAGTAAAAGCGTACCATATATTATGACTGCAATGGCCTTCTCCATACCATCGCTTGCCGGAGTATTCAATATTGGTGGTGAAAGCCAATTATATGTTGGAGCATTCGTTGCATTGCTAGTGACGTATTATACTGTAAACCCTGTCTTAGGACTTCTAGCCGGTATAGTAGCTGGTGGAGGACTTGGATTATTTATATCGATATTAAGAGTATATCGTAATATTAATGAAGTTATTGCAGCAATAATGATTAATTGGACCATATATTTCCTAATGGTTTATCTTATAACTGGTATATTCTATGATCCCAAGATACCTCATCAAAGTATTCAAGTACCCAAGAGTGCTTGGCTTGGAGAGTTTCTATCTCCATGGGGACGTATAAAAGTATCATTTGTACTTGCTGTAATCGGTGCATTAGTGATCTATTATATACTGTACTATACTAATCTAGGTTACTTATTAAGAGTATCTGGTTTATCACCATTATCTGCAAGATATGCGGGATATAATCCTAAGAAAGCAGTACTTTATTCAATGCTTTTAGGCGGGGCTATGGCTGGTTTAGGCGGGGCCTTACTCATTATAGGCGATGTACATAATATAGATTCGACTATGTCAACGCTATACGGACTTGGATTTACAGGCATAGGTATTGGTTTACTAGGGAGAAACCACCCTATAGGAATAATATTTGCAGCAATATTCTTCTCAGGACTCATGATTGGTGGACAGTGGGTCGAGTTAAAGACTGGTGCTCCACCGCAGCTTACTGATACCATTATAGGCATTATCGTTATCGCCTTAGCCATACCCTATGCATATCGCATGCTCATATCCATGATTAGGAGGTGGAGAATGAAATGATTGAAGACGCAATTAATATGTTATCGAATACACTTACAACTATGACGCCTCTAGTATTGGCTGGCGTTGGTGAAATAATTACTGAGCGTAGTGGAGTAGTAAATATTGGTCTTGAAGGAATATTTATATTGTCTAGTTTTACAGCTGCTGTAGTAACATTCTATACAGGGAATCCATACTATGGATTATTTATAGGGATCCTTGTAGGTACATTGTCTGGGATACTACATGGATTTGTAAGCGTATATTTGCGGGGCGATCAAATCATAGCAGGTGTTGGCTATAATTCTCTAGCATATGGTTTAAGCTTAATGATGATGATTGCTTTATGGCAAAACTATGGTCAAAGCCCTAAAGTTGAGAAAATACCTTCATTAGCAATCCAGGTAACAGAGGGATCTACTATCATCATATCTCCAATAACAATACTAGCTATACTTATAGCAATAGGAGTCTGGTGGTGGCTATTTAAGACATCAAGCGGCCTAAAATTAAGAGCTTGCGGCGAAGATCCGAGAGCAGCGGAGGCAATGGGTGTCAACGTATTTCGTACAAGATTCTACGCTACAGTCCTTGGAGCAACATTAACAGGTATTGGTGGGGCATATCTTGTTGTTGGATGGATTGGTCAGTTTACAAAATTCATATCAGCTGGCAGAGGCTTTATAGCATTAGCTAATGTAGCGTTTAGTAATTGGAACCCATTAATGGCTATAGTTGGTGGCTTTGTATTTGGTTTCTTCGATGCCTTATCGATCTACTTACCAATAAAGCTACAGAGCGAATTTGGCGGAATATTTACTGCAGAAGCCAATTTATTCCGTACGATACCATATGTAGCTACGTTAGTCATTGTAGCTATTATTATGAAGAAGATTAAAACGCCTCGTGCACTCGGTAAGCCTTATATTAAGGAGTGATATGGACCTTCACTTCTTTTCTATCAAAACTTTTTATAAAAGCTTCTATTCCTTCATCAAGACTATACGTAGATGTAACAAGATCGATTACTCCAACTTGTTTAGTTCTAAGTAACTTAATAGCTTTTTCAAAAGGCCCACATCTACTACCCACGATCTTTGCTTCTTTAACAACGAGCATCGTATAGTTGAAGCTAACTGGGGCCCCATGAGTTGATTTAGCTGCTATAACTCCTCTGGGTCTTACAAGTTCGATGGCCATGTCAAGACCCTTAGGACTACCAGTTGCTTCAACAACATAGTCAAAGCCTATTCCCTCAAGAGTCTCTGAACGCATGATCTCTAATGCTTCATTAAAGGATACTACATAGTCCGCACCAGATCTCTTTGCATAATCGATTTTAGGGGAATCAGGACGTGATACAGCGACTAAAAGCCTTGGATTAAAAGTTTTGATGAGTCTCAGAGATAATAGTCCTATCGTGCCAATACCTATGACAGCTACATTGGCATTCACCGGTATTGGATGCATTTCTATCATTTCAACAACCGCTGCTAATGGCTCAACGAAGGCTGCCTCTAAAGGACTTAAATCATCAACTACATGGGCGAGATCGGATCTAGTTAGTACGTATTCAGCCATACCACCATCAATGCTTATTCCAATAGTACTACGATACGGACAGTGTGTAGGCATACCATTTATACAATACCAGCACTTGCCGCAATAGACATTGATTTCAGTAGTAACTCTCCTCCCAATAAGGTCTTTATTAACTCCTTCACCAACTTCATCAACGATCCCAGAAATCTCGTGTCCAGGTATAATCGGTATTTTCAAGGGTTTATAAGATCCCTTATAGAAGGCCTTATCAGTACCACAGATACCAACTCTTTCAACACGTATCCTAATCCAATTTCTTGGAGGCATTGGATCATCTATTTCCTCAAGCCTGAGATCAGAAGGACCATAGAGTACTAAAGCCTTCAAGTATATCCCCTCTAGTTATTAATTATACTTATATTATTTGTTGTTATATTAGAATATAGTATTTAAGAACATAAAGTAATGCGGTGCTATAGTTATGACTAGGCAAACAATTTTACTCAAAATACCTAAGGAGAAAATGGCTAATAAAGCATTGGTTATGGGAGATCCTGATAGAGTGATTCTATTAACCAATTTACTCGATGACCATGAGATACTCTTCAATCAGCGAGGTATAATTGTAGTAGGGGGTTATTATAGAGGTGAAAGAATAGTTCTTGCATCACATGGTATTGGATGTGGAATGGCTTCTCTAGTATTTGAGGAACTAGGAGTTCTTGGAGTAAATAAGTTTATAAGACTAGGAACTGCTGGTGCGCTACGACCAGAGATCGAGATAGGCTCACAAGTAATTGCATCGGGAGCAGGATACGTTTATGGCGGATCAGGTCTTGGAATGTATTTACCTAATATATGTAGTGGTTCAGCCCCCGATCCTTTACTTGCTACATATGCCTATAAGAAACTTTTAGAAAAAGGCTATACACCATACATAGGCCCTGTATTTACTAGTGATGCATTATATGCTGAGGAAAACTTCATAGAGGTGCTTTCGAGTAAAGGATTCATAGCTATTGAAATGGAGGCTGCTTGTCTCTATACATTATCTTGGATGAGGGGGTGGAGATCATTAGCTGTACTTATTATTAGTAATAACTTGGTTAGAAAGACGCCTTTTAAGAGTACTATGGAGTTGAAGAAATTATTCCTTGATATTGCATCTATTCTAGCCGATATTCTTATAGAGACAGAGTAGCTTATACGGGTACTTTAACTATTATTTTATATTAGAGGAATGGTTAATGCTTAGGTGTTGAAATGGATAGTTCCTTTAAAGAAAGAATCTATCCTCCATGGTATATTAAATCGCCATACTATGAAGTAGTTGATCGTGGAGGGAAACTCATTAGATGTAGAATTTGTGAGAGAAGATGTTATTTAAGGCCAGGTGTAAAGGGTGCTTGCTGGAATCATATGAATATTGATGGCGAACTCTATAATATAGCCTATGGATTATTAAGTGCTGTTGAAAGTAGACCTATAGAGATAAAGCCATTATTTCACTATTATCCAAATTCTACAGCATTGACATTCTCAGGCTATGGATGTAATTTCCGTTGTCCCTGGTGTCAGAACTATCTACTTAGCCAAGTTCCACCTGGTCCAGATAGAGCATTCTATATGTCTCCTAAAGAACTTGTTCGAGAAGCTTTGAGGAGAGGCGATGATGGTTTTAGTGCTAGTTTTAATGAACCATCTATACATTTTGAATACTTACTTGATCTTGGGGAATATGCACTGCGTCAAGGATTCTATTTAATGATGGTAACAAATGGCTACTTTACTACTTATTCTCTGGAGAAGCTTGTAGAAGCAGGTTTTACTGGTTTCAGTATAGATATAAAGGGTTGTCCATATACTTATAGGAGATTCCTTGGTGCAGATCCACTAATTGTATTTCGTAATGCACGTAAATTACTCGATCTTGGTACTCATGTTGAAATGGTTTATCTAGTGGTTACTGGGGCAAATGATGATGAGGAATGCATTGAATGGGTTATTGGGAAACACATTGATTATCTAGGTACGAGTACGCCGCTACATATAAACAGGTATTACCCTGCTAACAAGTATCATGAGCCAGCTACTAGTATGAAAAAGCTCCTAAAAGCATATGAAATAGCTCGGAACATGGGTATTGAATATGTATATATTGGTAATATAGTTGATGAAAGATATCAAGATACTTATTGTCCTAAATGCGGTAAGAAACTAATTGAGAGAAGAAGATATAGGGTAACCTATTGGGGTTTAGATAAAGATAATAAGTGTCCACGATGTGGTTATAAAATTAATATCTTTGGAGAATATATGCCTATGAAGGAAACACCACTATTTATGTAAGGAAAATAATTATATCTACCCCAATTACATCCTAAATACACTTGGAAGTAGATAAAGGAGATAAGGAATCAAATGAGGAAACTATGGATATCGACTATATTGATCATGGTATTGTTCTATATGTTGTCAGTCTCTATTGTATACTCAAATGATCTATCTGGTTTCAAAAGCATTATTATTAGAAAGATGAAATGGCTTAGAATGATAGATAATGATGAATCCATTATAGATGTATATGGCGTATTTGGAGGATACAATAAATCAATGATCACTATATTAGTAGACAACTATAAACTTCTAAATCGATCTATGAATACTCTACTCTATATTATTGAAAAATATGTTCCCCCAGTAATAGTTATTGCTTCAAATATTAGATTACCATATGCTATTATTGAAAAGTACTATGGTATAAAAATAGACACTTACGAATATGTACTAACTGATCTGAGATATGGTCTTCTCGTACCCGTTAGTGCCTTATCTTTCGATACGGTATTCCCTAATACCATTGGATTTAGGGGAGTATATGGAAGTGCTGTTATTAAGTCAAATATTCTAGGCAGGGCATTTCTCTATAATGGTGAAAATATAGAGAGAATCCCCGTTTTTCTAGAAGTAGAGATCGAGGTTTCAGGTAAGACTGTAACATTATTTCTTATAGGTTCGCCCTATGTATTTGTAACAACGGATCCTTACCTAGATTATAGTCTATACTATAATAACATAAGAGACTATATCGTCTCAAAGGCTAGGAGCCTAGGTGCTAGAGGCACTGTAGTAATCAATGCCTTATTAATGAATATAACGTTTACTTTACAACCTATAGAGGAACAAGAGCCGGAAGCTCCTGTATTTAGTGATTGGGAAGGGATACAGGATTTCTGGCCACAAATCAATATACCATTTGTTAAATTAAAGTTTCTACCTCCTTCTATAAAGCCTTGGAACGTAATTATAATGATACCCTATCCTATAATACTGATATACCTTATAGTCCTGTTAATTGTTGTTCTACAGCTTTATACAGTATTCTATGGTGAAATGTATATTCATAGAAAACCTCCTCCTCCATATAGTTTAAGGGAAGTATATGAATCAGGAAAATCTATGAGGATATCGAGGCTTTATATGCCTAGGGATCCTCTTGACTATATTATGATGTTAACAAGGGGATGTGAAGAGCCTGATATACTAATTATTGAATCATATAATTTCCTTGATAAGCTCTTTAGAGAGAAAATAGGATATGGTATAGATAAAATAGTTAGGGATAATAAAGTATTGTCAATGGCATCTGGAGTTACTGGGATAAAAGAGGATGAGCTTCTCAATATGTTAAGCTTCCTATATAGAATATATGTAAATATTGTTTCTGAGCAATATGTTCCTACTAAGAAACTAGAGTCTATGTTAAATAGGATTTTAACTATTGTATGTACTTTAGCTAAAAGGTTAAAGGGGTATAGTTGATGGGTGAATGTAGTTTAGGATTTAATGATGTATTAGATTTCTATAAAAAATTAGATGGTATGTTATCAAAGTATATGGTTGGATTTAGGCTTGAACTAAAAATTATAACCGCTACACTATTATCTGAAGGACATGTACTTTTAAATGGTATACCAGGTGTTGGTAAAACAGCTCTTGCATATTCACTAGCCAGATCCCTGGGTTTATCGTTTAAGAGAATACAGTTCACTCCTGATCTATTGCCCAGCGATATACTTGGCACTATGGTTTTTAATCAGAAGATAAATGACTTCGTATTTAGACGGGGACCGATATTTGCTAATGTAGTATTGGCTGATGAAATTAATCGTGCGAATCCGAGGACTCAGTCTGCTCTATTACAGGCAATGCAAGAAAGGAAAGTTAGTATTGAAGGAGTGGATTATCCATTACCTAGGCCATTCATGGTTATAGCTACTCAGAATCCTATAGAGTTTACTGGAGTATTCCCATTACCTGAAGCACTTCTGGATCGTTTTATGGTGAAAATAGATATTCCATTGCCGAGTAAGGAGCATGCTAAGGAAATATTGTATAGGGCTAATAGACTTACTAGGCCATTTGATGAATGGGATATTGAGCCTATTATTAGTATGGATAAACTGAAATGTTTTACTCAACTCGTATATAAGGTAAATTATAGATCTCCTATACAAGGGAGGCCCGACATTGTTGACTATATAACAAACCTAATTGAGGCTACTTGGAAGCATCCTAAAATAGAATATGGTGTCTCACCTCGTGCCGGTCTCTTCACACTACAACTTTCAAGAGCTCTTGCCATGCTTGATGGAAGGAACTATGTATTGCCTGATGACGTGAAAATAGCTGTAAAATATACGTTACCACATAGGATTATACTCAAGCCTGAAGCAAGAGCTGCAAATATTGATACTAAGGATATTGTTGAGGAAATTCTAAAAACAGTTGAAGTACCCGTTCCATAATGGGTTGTAAATAAGATGCCTAAACCAATAATGTCTGAAATCGTGATATCTAGGTATGCTAGTTTTCTATATCTTTTATCATCTGCACTTGTAATTTTTGGATCTATAGGTATAGTTGTCTACATAATATTCATAGTTCCATATAGTCGGAGGATATTGTTTTCATTTATATCTATTATTGCTTTGGGATTAGTCATTTATGCTATATTAGAGTATATAAGGCAAAGTCTTCTATCAAATGCCTATCTATTATCTATCAGTAGTATATGGGAGAGGAGGATACCTGAAGAAGCTAGTGAAACAGATGATATAGATGTGCAAGTGATCGGAAAGATAACGGATCTACATGGACCAGTACATGTACGCATATTTGATGAGACTCCTGAGAACTTTAGAGTTGTTAGGAGTGGAAATAATTGGTATGGTGAAATAAGACCGAGCTCTATTGTTAAGCTATCATATAGAGTTAGGCCAAGCTTTGGAACACATTATTTTGGAGCATTAAACATTAATGCCTACGATAATTATGGTTTATTTACTGTTAGAATGCATGTTCCATTAACAGCTACGATAAAAGTATTGCCAAGTATAATAATTGATCCTAGGGAGATTGTTTTAAACTTATCAAGTAGGATACCAGGAGGGCTTTCATTAACTAATAGACCTGGAATAGGAATAGAATATTTTGCGACAAGAGATTATTTTCCTGGAGACGATTATAGATTCATTGATTGGAGGGCTACAGCTAGATTAAGAAGGATTATGGTTAAAGAATTTGAAGAAGAGGCTAGTTTATACATATTAATGTTGTTTCTTATAACGCCTAGAATGTATAAAGGTGTCCGAGGAGTTACAAAAGTAGAGGTATTATCGAGAATAATATCTACATTATCAAACTACCTAGCATTCCGTGGAGACATGTATTCCCTCGGATACATCATTGTATCTCTTCAACCAATAACTAGATTTACTGGCTATGGAAGAGGATATGGACATACTTATTTCATACGTAGTGTTTTAAGCGGGATACCATGGGGAGCAGAGTTCTTCTTTAGAGACATATCAAAAGAGTTTTCCCTTGAACTTAGTAGAATGATTAGAAGAGAGAAGACAAATATAATCATATTTACAGATTTTAATGACGATATCATGTTTGCAGAAAACATCTTATCAATACTATTTACTTTCAAGAAACTAGGACATGACATAATGGTCGTAATTCCGCACACGCTCCTATATGAAGAAGAGATCATTGAATTAGAATTACTTAAAAAGAGAAGAGATGATCTAATAGAACCAGCATTAACCCTTCACAAGATATATAGCGTTGAAAGGAGGGATCTTATTAATAGGATTATGGAGCTTGTCAGAGGCTATGGGTTCAAGGTAGTTTATACCTCACCTAGAGATACCGTTTTTACTATAATTAGAGAGTTAGAGCTTATGAGGAGATATTATGGATTTGGATAATAGATTACGTTTAACAAGAATAAAGAGGTACGTATTCTCCATAATCGTATCCATTATCATTGGCATTGATATCTTTATATTTATTTGGGAAATCTCTCATAATATCATTGCATCATTTATTGCATTGACGATTACTGTATTTATCGTTTTTGTGATGTGTTTCCTAAGGCTTGTAAAGGCTCTTTTAATCATAACAATACTTTCACTCTTTATAGTAGTATATGCTATCAATACCTTACTAATCATTAATTTACTCTTGATCTTTATTCATGCCATACTTTTATTTGTAATATTGAGAATCCAGTATTATACTAATGTAAGAGATCTACTTAGAAAGAATCTTCCAATCCCGGTAATTGAAGAAGATATTAGTAAGTCTATCCATAGACGATCATTTGCTGCAGCGTCTTCGGTACTTTTACTATTAGGCTTAATACTATTTATGATATGCTATGTCTTGTACAATTTCGTATATAAATGGATTTTACTAACATCCTTTACCATACTCTTTATAACAACAATACCATTTACCATACTCTTAATCTATATGTTTCAGAGATTTTTGAAATACGTAGTTAATGAAGTTATGGGGATCCTTAATCTAATCAATGCTAGAAAAGATAGAGAATATATAGATAGGATTAGAAGTTATATGATCGAAGTAGCTCATATTAGGAATTCAATAGGCTATGTTGGAGGAATAGAATTAGTCACACTCAAAACAGTTACTTCAGTATTGGCCATTGGCATCCCTCTAATCTTCTATTATCCATTTGCATATAAGTTAATGAGTATGATAAACCCGTATCATGGCCTACTTGTGGTTGATCTTCCTTTAACTCTCTTAGCTGACCTAGTTATTTCTCTTCCAATGATACATGGTTTTAGGACCTTATTTGAGAAAATATTATCAAGGAATATTAGTATACGGGCTATTAATATTCCTATGCTCTTGATCTTATCTAGTTCTATAGCATGGTTTATAATGTATATACTCTTAGGTGTTCAACAGGTGATCTGGATTGGCTAAAGAGGTAAGTAGAAAGAGTAGAGGCTTCATGTCAAGATCACTGGTTGTCTTCATCGGATTAATACTAATTATTTTATCAATATATTTCCTACTATATGCTCTTGATCGATTATATTATTCAAAAGACATATTATCATATATGAGTTCATTAATGGCTATTTTGCTTGGTATGGTGATTTTCCTAAGTGGTATAGCATTGATTAGGGATTATATATATTCAAGTGTATTGTCTAAGGAATAGAGTGTGATAGAGAGAATGAATAAAATAATATCATTAATGATACTACTAACGCTAATGATCCCGGGAGCAACTCTATTGTCTACTACATCTACTCCTTCCAATTTCATGATTGGTGAATACAATTTTGTCTATTCAGGTCTTTACGAAGAATCAGATGTTAGTGTCATATATAACCAGAGTCTCTCATATACTATTAATAGATTTACTTCTTCATCCATAGAATTAAACGTTAGCTTTACCAAAAATGATATTGTATATATTAATGAATCTATCTATGATGATTTTCATATACGTAAATACCTTATTGTAGTTAATCCGCCTTCAACAATGATCTTTAAATCAATAATAATAGTTGTTGATGATGGTTCTAATACGAATGTTTCTTATTTGTTTCAATTAAGACTTATTAAGCCATGTCGTGTACCAATAATATTCATCATATTTAGATTATCCCCTGAGAAAATTATAGACACTAAGTATTTCATTGAAGAGATCTTGATACCTCTTATGAATGAGCTGCTTAAACTAGACGTTCTTAACCCAAAATGTTCTTTTACAAGATTTACTGATATAGATCCAAGTTATATAGATCATAAGGAAAAGCTTTTACTAATAGCACGGTATCTCTTATT
>CAZITZ010000009.1:16292-19920 GCA_964542295.1 uncultured Desulfurococcaceae archaeon | reverse complement strand
CTTAAATAAATAAAGTTAATGAGGAAATTAAAGAATCTCTATTATGGGTCTAATTACTTTTCCATTAATTACATCTACTAGTCCTTTATCAGTTATCCTGAGTTCTGGTATAACAGGTAAAGCGATAAGTCCTAGCGTCATATGTATATTGTTAAAATTGACTCCATAATCTTTTATTACTTCTTCCATATACTTTAACTGATTATATACTGTTATGTAGTCCTTATCACTTACAAGACCCGCAATAGGTAACTCTATTAGAGCCTTTACTTCACCTTCTATAGCTAGAGCTATGCCTCCACCTGCTTTGACTACAGCCTTTATAGCCTCGATCATATCATTAGTATTTGTACCTGCTACAATTAAATTATGTGTATCATGAGCTATAGTCTGTGCTATTGCTCCTTTCTTTAATCTTAGGCCCTTGACGAATCCTTTACCTATATTACCACTACCATGATGTCTATCTAGAACGGCTATATGGATTATGTCTCTCTCAGGATCACTTTTTATATATCCATTTTCTATTTTCAATTCATCCTTAACCCATTTGGTTAATGTACTTCCCGGTATAGCTTCTATAACATTGACAAGGACAGAACCATGTTCAATCGGCGTCTTGAGCAAGAGTTCACCAGGTTCTGGTATCCTCCTAATATTTATTGTTTTCCTAGCCTTTTCCGGATAATTGTATGTACCAGGTTCTTTGTAAAGCCATTTTCCATCCTTATAAATAATTTCTCCATTTATAATTGTTGTCTGGACATTTATTGTTTCAATACTGGGGGTTAAGATTATATCAGCATATCTTCCAGGGGCAATAATACCTATACGATCATCTAGTTTTAGATGTTCAGCTGGATTTATCGTAACCATTTGTATAGCCTTTATGGGATCTATTCCAAGACTTATAGCTTTATTAACTATATAGTCTAGATAACCTTTTTCAACAAGATCTTCAACACTAATATCGTCGGCAGCTATGGTTATTCTTCTAGTATCAATATTGTACTTAGTAATAAGCGTAGATAGTGCCTCAAGATCCTTCCAAGCACTACCTTCTCTCATAAAGATATACATACCTTTACGAAGTTTTTCGAGAGCTTCTTCTGGTTTGGTTGACTCATGATCGCTTGTTATTCCGGCTACAAGATAGGCATCAAGTTTTTCTCCACTAAGTAATGGAGCATGCCCATCAACTACTTTTCCAAGTAATTTAGCCGATGCTATTTTTACAAATACTTCGGTCTTAGCATTTAATACACTAATGAAATCCATGACTTCTCCAAGACCAATAATACCTGGATCCTGCATAAGCATAGCTACTTGTCCAGCATCAATGGTTTTACCACCACTATCAAGTCCAAGACTTGGATCAACGGCTGGTACGCAACTAGGTACTTCAAAGTAAAATCTTACTGGACTATAACGGCTTTCTTCTATGAAGTACCTTATACCATCTATGCCAAGTACATTTCCCATTTCATGCGGGTCCGCTACAATGGAAGTTACTCCATGAATAGCTGCTAATTTACCGAATTCACGGACATTCAACATGCTTGACTCGATATGTACGTGCGACTCAATGAATCCTGGTATACTATAGTATTCTTCTCCATCGACAATAACCGTCTTATTACCAATGTATTTCTCTAGATCATTTATTTTATCAACACGGACTATATAGCCATCATAAACAATGATATCCCATTTTTCAAGGACCTCGCCAGTTACTACATTAACAATATTAGTCTTTTTAATAATAAGATCGGCCTTTATTTTGCCAAGAGCTGCTTTAACAAGGTTCCTCGGTGTTTCAAGAAGGCTAAACAATTTATTGCACCTCAACTAACTATTACACATTAATTTAAGAGATAAATTAGCTCTTGAGGAAATTAAATCTAACGTACAACGTCTAAGTTCTAAATAATATTTTAAATAGTATTACAATGAAATCTGGCTACCTTAATGCCTAGTTTAAACTTCCAGCTTTACCAACTTATAATCTTGGATCGAAGTATCTTCATATATTACTTTTTCATGTACTAGAAACCATATATTTGGCATTAATTCGGCCAAGATTATTGTTTCATTGATTTCATGTGTGTCCGGATTAATTGGTTCTAATACTATGAGATAAGCATTATATGTCCTTCCATTAATACTGAATAAAGTTTTTTCATTGTATGAGAGATTGTAGCATGTATCATTCATAATCAACTCATTAACTGTGATCTCTATGTCTATATCACTTTTTACAAGATTTAGTATCATAGATTTAAAATCAAGTAGTAATTGCTCAGCATATACTCTTCCTTCACTTCCGCTAATGTTAATTTCATCCAGATTACCCCTAGCGTAAGTCACTTCATCATCCTTGTTAATTCCAAGAATGAGGTCCATTGTTCTATGACGTACTTGTGTACAATTCTCCGTAAATATATTGACGAAGACTATACCATTATCTGTAATGTTTATTCTATGAAAACCCAATCTCATACACTGATTTCCATAACTTGTATCTAGAACTCTATAAATCATATCTTTGAAATTAATTACTAGATTATAGAAGCTTGTGGAATTCCATGTACTAGCTTTGCTCGTAGTCTTGACTGTACTTGTTGTGCTAATCTCCGAACTTACTAGTTCATGTGGAGTAGTTGAAGTAGTAGTCTTGTTTGCCCTATGTAGGTATTTATTAATGTTAATGGGAAGCATTAAATAACCGGCATAGATTAAATACAATGCAATTATTACTATTAGGATCATTACTATAACTACTTTTGTAAGAGTACCCAAGCATCCTCACTACATATATTGTTGGCAGAAACTCCATTTAGAAAAAGAGGAGTTCCGCTAAAACCAAGTATATCAGAATATATTAATAAATGTTGTCTAGCAATGACCTCTATCATATGGGTATGTTTATGATATATTTTATTAAGGAGTAATAGGGTAGGCTAATCTAAGAGGAAATCTAATGTGGGGTATGTACATGCCTAAAATATTTGATAAAGAAACAATTGAAGCTCTAAAGCAGATATTTTCAAAGTTTCCGCGTAAGGTGACGGATCACTTAGTCATAGCCCCTGCTAATGTCAAATGTGAAACTTGTAAAGATGCAGTAGAACTAGCTAAGGCCCTAATGGAGGTATCCGAAGGTAAGCTTGAGATAAAGATTATTGAGAAAGGTAGTGATGAGGCAGAGAAATTCAAGCCTAGATATGCTCCTGCATGGATATTTGATGCTCCAACTTATAATATTAAATACTATGGATTACCTCTTTCTCAAGAGTTCCCACCGTTTATCTATGTTCATCAATATATTGCTACGGGTGAATTGAAGATTCCTAAACAATTCCTTGAGGAAATCAAGAACATTGATGTACAATTACATGTTAAAATCTTTGTAACCCCTGAATGTCCTTATTGTCCATTAATTGTTGATGCTTTGAATCAAGTAGGACTTGCTAATAGTAATGTATTAGTTGAGACAATTGAGGCTATGGAGTTTCCATGGGAAGCTGATAAATATGGAGTATTTTATGTACCTGCAGTAATTATAAGTGATGTTGAACGCATTGATGGTTATGTTCCTCCCGATATATTGGTGAAGATTCTCAAGAGG
>CAZITZ010000009.1:8573-16192 GCA_964542295.1 uncultured Desulfurococcaceae archaeon | reverse complement strand
TATTTAGAAGTAATGTATGTTCTTGAGAAGACATATGGAAGAATTAGAATTAAAGATATAGCTGATAAACTTGGTGTAAAACCAAGTAGTGTAATTGAGTATTTGAAAAGACTGGATAGTGAAGGATTTGTAAGCTATAAGCCAGGATCTAGAGCTAAACTAACTGATAAGGGAAGGAGATTGGCTGAGAAGATATATAAGCGACATGTGATCATAAAGGAGTTCCTTGTACTTTTAGGCGTACCAGAGGATGTAGCTGATAAGGATGCATGTTATATAGAGCATGGAATACATCCAATAACATTAGAAAAAGTTATAGAATTTATTAAAAGAATTAAAAAGTAATCAGATCCGGTTGTCGATCATCATGGCCCTTTAGTTAGAGGGCTCTTTATAGGGCGCCTTCATCACCTAGTAAATACTTTCTCTAGTGAAAGTATAAGCCTTTTCACGTCATAAGACCATATGATTGTTCTATCATCAATATCAATAACTCTTAGACCTACAGCCCTCAGTTCATCGATGATTTTTGCTGGCAATTTCGAATCTAAACATAATAATGCGCCTTCATTTGATAACAAGTATTTCTTAATGATATCCTCATTAACTAGCTCGTGAGGACCGAGGACAATTACATTTATTGGTGTTTTAACTAGCCTAGTTGAAATAACTCTATTACTATATCTTGGCTTACTAGCTAGTATGGCTGAACTCGCTATGATCTTTGATAAATATATACTAGAAGATCTAAGAAGTCTATTAATATATTTAAAATGTTTTTCATACTCAATTGCTTCGCTACTATATCTTCTAAAATAGTATAAAGGATCGTCCATGTGAATAGCAGTATCTAAGTAATCAATAACTGTATTAAAGATCCTTGATAAATCACTTTCACTACACAATAAACAGCCAATTAATCCTCCAAATACTCCTCTCCATAACTTCTTATTATGAAGATGTATTTCGATTAATTCGTTTTCAGAAATTAGTCCAGTTAAGTACTTATTCTGTCCAATTGGGAGATTAAGTATAAATCCTTCTTTAGAACCAGTTGCCTTACTAAATACATTAACAATATCCTTGAGATCAGAATCAACACCATAAAGTATATGATATCCAATAAAATTATACGCCCACCCATTATGTATAAATAACTTCCTTGGACCTGGTTCATCTGCAAATTCCTTACTACAAATTATTTTTAATGAAACATCGTCTTCATCACTTAAGCTACATCCCCCCATATATGTTCCAAGGATAAAACCATATAATCCATCTAGACTATTACCGCTACAACCTCTCAAGCTGATAATATACCTAGACACACATAGCACCCTAAAACAATTTATTGTCAGCTAATAGCCCGGTCATCATAGATCAGACCCGTGACATCCATCTTCATCCACAGTGGCTCAGGCAGCCACCGCATCTTCATAAAACCATTCATGGTTCTGCAGTGATCGGGACTATCATCATAGCCTTTCTATATAATGTTTAATGTTAAAGCATTATATAAACTAGTAGTACAGCTAATATGCCTGACAAATAGATTCCATCAAACGTTCCTGCACCACCTATAGATAGTAATGCAGGTCCATAAACATTTATGAATTTATATAGGTCCTTTTTAAGCCTAAGTATATCAGCCCCTATAAGACTACCTAATGAACCAGATATATATGCAACCGGTATTGCAAGCCATATTTCGTGGACAAGCGTTATAGCAGTAAATGAAGCTACTAGAGGAGGAATCAAGCCTGGAACAGCTATTCCTAGTCCTGGTATAGCTCTTGAAGAATAATATGTTACGGCACTTGTTAGTAGGATTCCAAAAGCTACAGCTATATACGCAGTAGGATATGTCCTAAGCCCTACCAGTAGTATCGTACTCATTATTATCGGGACAATGCATCCACCTATATTTAATGCTATAACAATCTTATTCTCAACGAATTTAGGCATAATCACTGGAAACGGGAAACCATAGAAACTCACATATTGTTTTTCAAAGACAACTCGATAAGTTCTTGTACCAATTTCTTTAATCTTTAAGTTAAATATACTTAGAATAAGGCTTAGGAAAAACAGATTACCTGCTATTACTAATGCTATACCCCTGCTAAACCCTAAATTGATAAAGGTTTTAGCAAGAATTCCTTGAGCTAGTATAAATAACGGTATTGTAATGAATATGTATAGCCAAAATATAAGTGGATGAGCAGGAAATGATATTATTATTCGGCCAGGCAATACTCTTCAATCCCTTGATTCAATACATTCTACGTTTTAAGTTCTATGAAGTCGTTTTTAACAATAACTGTTATTTCTCTGGCACTTATATCTTCTAGGAAAGCTCTATATCCGCCAATAGAGTAGAATATGCCTCCTGAATCAATCAGTAATGAAAATATACCCTTATGAGGCTTAAAGAATACATTAACAAGATATCCCTCTACTTCAACATCGTCATATGTTACTACATCATATCCCTTTACTTTAATATATAGATTGAACTTTCTTTCAAGAGCACTGACAATAAATTTTAAAGCTGATACTGTATTTTTAAAAGTATATTGGTCTCCTGGATTAATATTGATCTCTGTTATGACAGAGCTAGCTGCTATTCTATTGTAATAATAATTATTTAGAACATGGACTACTTCTTCATCCTCTATAAGTGAAGCATGTATACCAAAAACTCCATCAATATATTGTGTAATAAGAGCTGCCTCATTATCTGTTATAATAAATACCCTTGCCTCATGAAGCCTTGTACGTACTACTGTAGCATAATTGGATAATCTTGACAGAAATTCATCATAAGGGCCAATAGTATTGAATACGACAACGTCTATGTATACATCTCTATCTCTAGCGTTTTCAAGATCTTTAATGAATTCGCCAATAAGTTCAGCTGGTAATAAGAAGGAGATTTCATTTTTTGCAGATTTAAGCATTAAATGTATAGTGTTTATGATGTTTCTTTTTCCACTTATAATGGAATATATTGGTTCCTTTCTCCACTTTGTATTTTGTAAATAAGTATCTATTTCCTTGGAAACTTTATCGATCATATATAGGATGCTCATAGTTCTCTTTTGAACTAATTCCTTTAATGCAGTATGAGGTGATTTCACCATGTATATTTTAGGTTTAGTTGCTAACTCAACTACAAGTCCATAGTCTCCTAGTTCCTTTAATCCTTTATAGACAATAGTCTTTGATAACCCGGTTCTCTTCATAATATCGATCGGAGTAGCTTTTCCACCATAATATAGTATTGCCTCATAAATTTTAGCATATATCTTTTTTAAACCGAGTTCTTTGAATAGATATTCAAGTTTTTTCTCAAGCTCCAATATAGCATTACCTACCTTGTTATTTATTTAACGAATTATTTATATGTTTATCTATTTGTTTGATTATTTGATTTTGTTTTAAAGTAATTAACTCTGAACTTAAAGAGAAAAATATTAATATAGCCTCTACAAAAAAGATAGAAAATAAGGTGATGTTATTGTCAAAATATTCGGCTTTAACTAAAGTGCAAGCTATTATAATCGCCATTATAATCATTGTAGCAATAATAGGAGTAGCGGCTTGGTACTTGACTCAGGCACCGCCTCCAGAAGCAGCGCCTGTTAAACTTACATGGGTATCAACACAGTTAGTACCTTCTGAAGAACAAGCATTCGTTAAAGGAGAGTTATTGCCTCCATTTACTGATGAGACAGGTATTGAAGTTGATTTCATTGGTATTAGCTATCAAGATCTAGCAACTAGGCTTGAAGCTGAAATGTCTGCTGGTAAGGTAACAATAAATGTGATTGGAGAACTTCATGGCGGATTAGACTTTTTTGCATCGAAAGGCTGGCTTGAGGATCTCAGTAAATTCGGTACATTACCTGATAGGACTTTTCCAAAGGTATTAGAGGATTATAGTAAAATGCATGGTATTAAAGCCTATGTACCATGGATGACAGCTACTTATGTAATGGTAATTAATAAGAAGGCATTTGATTATCTTCCTGAGGGATTAACACAGGATGATGTAATAAGTGGTAGTAGTAAGTGGACATATGACATGTTATTAGCTTGGGCTAAGAAATTACATGAGGAAACTGGTGGGCCTAAACTAGGCTTCCCAGCAGGACCAAAGGGATTATTCGTTAGATTCCTACACGGCTATCTATATCCAGCCTTTACAGGTGCTCAGGTAAAGAACTTCAATAGCCAAGATGCTGTACAGCTATGGGAATATCTTAAGGAGTTATGGCAATATGTACATCCAAGTAGTACTACATGGGATGCAATGGCAGATCCATTACTAAGAGAAGAAGTATGGATTGCATGGGACCATACAGCTAGAATCAAGAGTGCTATCGAACAAAGGCCAGATGATTTCGTAGTAGTACCTGTACCAGCTGGACCCAAGGGTAGAGGCTATATTCTAGTAATTGCTGGACTAGCTATACCAAAGGATGCTCCTAACCAGGAGGAGGCATGGAAGTTAATCGAGTATTTAACAAGGCCTGAGACACAGGTTAAGGTACTAGAAAACGTTGGCTTCTTCCCAACAGTCAATGAGGCATCAGGAAAGATAACGGCAGGTCCATTAAAAGTCCTTGCTGAAGGAGTTAATAAGCAATTATCAACACCTGATTCATTAGTTGCCTTAATTCCAAGTCTTGGAGAGAAGGGAGGAGACTTTAAGAACGTCTATATAACAGCTTTTGAGAAGATAGTTCTAAATGACGAGGACATTCAGAGTACGTTAGACGAACTATACACTACATTAATGAGCTTATTCGAAGAAACAGGGGCTCCACTACCTCCGCCGGATGCCTAAATAGAAAATGTTTAAACAATATAATTTAAATCCAAAGAGGTTTTTCTCATGTCTCCTAAAACAAGTATATGGGAAAAGTATACCCCCTACATCTTAATTGCACCAGCACTTGTATATCTCGTATTCTTTATAGGGTATCCAATGATACAAGCATTCATACTTGCATTCACTAAACATGGCGCTTTCACGTATGAAAACATTGATTATCTATTAAGTAGTCCATTTTCAAAGTTTAGAGAAGCTCTTCTATATACCACTGTACTGGCAGCCGTTATCATTCCCATACAAGTCGCTGTTGCTCTGGGCTTATCATTATTATTCAATATTAGGTTCTGGGGACGTAGTACAGCTATCTATACAATAATATTGCCTTTAACTATTAGCGATGTAGCTGCCGGCCTCATATGGTATACAATGCTATCTACTAATGGCTTTTTAAATAAATTATTGATTAACATAGGCTTATTATCTCAGCCAATATACTTTTTCGGCAAGCAATATATGACCATGGAGTTTATAGCAATTGTTTTGACAGAGATATGGAGAGCTACAGCTATAGTATTCGTTATAGTCTTTGCCGGGCTCCAAATGATAAGCCATGAATACATAGAGGCTGCAGAAGTATTCGGCGCTAGTGTATGGCAGAGATTCAGATATGTAATATTTCCACTATTAAAGCCTAGCCTACAAGCAGCATTAATAATTAGAACACTATTTGCATTTCAAATATTTGGTGTTGTATGGATACTAGCTGGAAGAGACATACCAGTACTAGCTGGTGAAGCATACTATGAACAAGTAGAACTTTATCATACTGGTGTTGCAGCATTATATGCACTAATCATAGCAGGGATCTCGCTTACCTTCGGATTTGTATACTTGAAACTATTCCGTGCAAGATATCTTGAGGAGGCGAGATAGTCTTGTCTCAGCCAAGTTCATCTGTTACAATGTACTATTTGCGTAAAATAGTCGTAGCAGGGCTCATAATAATAGCTGTAGTATGGATTGCTACGCCATTTGTTATTTCTATACTATATGCTTTCTCTTCAACTGAGGATTACTATAACTTTAGGCTAGTTATTCCATTAACATATACTTTCGAACATGTAAAGGCACTAATTGATCTTGGGGCTGGAGAATATATTATGAATAGCATCATAGTAGCGTTAATGACTATAGGAATAAGTTTCTTACTAGGATTACCGGCAGGATATGCTTTTGCAAAATACGTATTTCCAGGCAAGGATCCCTTAAAACTATTTATCGTTGGCTTAAGAATGTTTCCAATACTAGTGATCGCTGTACCGCTAGTGACACTATACATAAAGTTAGGACTTAATGATACATTACTTGGTGTTGCACTTGCTCATACTGCTATGGCTTTACCATTTGTCGTCCTTATAACGTCAAGTATATTTGCTGGAATACCGAAGGATATTGAAGAGGCAGGGCTAATATTTGGGTTGTCAAGAGTGGGCGTATTCTTTAGGATAACGCTGCCTATGGCCTTGCCCGGTCTCGCGGCTGCAGCTATATTTACTTTCATAATGTCTTGGAATGAAGTATTCATTGCATCAGTTCTCACGTTCCAGCACCGTACATTACCAGCATTTATATTAACTGCTGCCCAAGCATCACCGGATACAATTAAATTTGCAGCAGGCTTTATCATGATCCTTCCTGCTATGATATTTGTTTTTATAGCCCGTAAATACCTCGTGGCTATGTGGGGTATAACCTTGAGGTGATCAAATATGGTGGATGTACATCTAAGAAATATAGTTAAGAAATTTGGTAAAACCATAGCAGTAAATAACATAACTCTCGACATTAATGATGGAGAATTCATAGTATTGCTTGGGCCCAGTGGTTGTGGTAAGACAACTACATTAAGGGTTATAGCAGGACTTGAGAAACCTGATCAAGGCAGGGTATTATTCGGCGATCGTGATGTAACATTACTGCCTCCCAGACATAGGAATGTCTCAATGGTTTTCCAAAGTTATGCCGTATGGCCACATATGAAAGTCTATGATAATATAGCCTTCCCACTTAAAATTAAGCACATGCCTAAAAATGAAATTGATAAGAGGGTTAGATGGGCTGCTGAACTTCTACAGATAAGTGAATTACTGGACCGGTATCCCCATCAACTTAGTGGTGGACAAAGGCAACGTGTAGCAGTTGCTAGAGCAATTGTTGTAGAACCTGATGTGCTTTTAATGGATGAGCCTTTAAGTAATCTCGATGCATTACTTCGTGTGAAGATGAGAAGTGAATTGAAGAAATTACAGAGGAGAATAAAGGTTACAACTATATATGTCACCCACGATCAAGTTGAGGCTATGACTATGGGCGATCGTATAGCTGTTATGAATGCTGGTAAGCTAATGCAGATAGGTACTCCGGAGGACATCTACTTAAAGCCTGCAAATGTATTTGTTGCTGGATTCGTAGGTACTCCCCAAATGAACTTCTTTGAAGCAACTATTAAAGAGATTAAAAACGTTACTTTATTAGATGCAGGCGATTTCAAGATTGATCTTGGATCGAAGTTTGTAGATATTCTGAAAGATTATGTGAATAAGACAGTTATAGTTGGTATTAGACCTGAACATATGGTTCCCAAAGAACTTATGCCTCCAAGTCTTAAAGATGTAGCTTTCATTAAAGGTATAATAGATTTTGTAGAAGCCTTAGGCTCTGATACAATTATCCATGTAAATACTGGGAGTATGATACTTGTTGTAAAGATCAGTGGTAG
>CAZITZ010000009.1:3348-8473 GCA_964542295.1 uncultured Desulfurococcaceae archaeon | reverse complement strand
GTAATCTTTGCAAGAGATCCTTGGGGAAGAACTTATTATCGAAATACTAGCGTAGGGCCGGAACACCCAAAGATGATTGGAGATCTTGTTAGAGAGGTTATAAAGGCTGGTAAAGAAAAAGGCATTAAAGTTGTACTTATGGTAGGTCATACAGCTAATCAATACATTTATAGAATACACAGTGATTGGGCCCAAGTAAACCATAATGGAGAGGTCATACTACTTGAACATGTACCCTACGAGAGAGCTAGTTATGAACCTGAATGGCCCCAATTATGTATAAACTCCCCTTTCATAGAACATATTAAGAAAGAAGTTGATGAAGCTATAGACCTTGGCCCGGACGGTATATTTCTTGATAGTTTTCGATATCAACCAGATATTGAACGTGCATGCTACTGTATCTGGTGTAGAAAAAGGTTTGTAGAAGAATATGGTTATGAAATGCCTAAGGAACCTAAATGGAGTGATAGTAGGTGGAGAACACTCTGGGACTGGAGATATAAGGTAGTTGTTGAAAGAATAAAGCAGCTACATGATCTCGTCAAGAATAAAGCACCATACATGTTATTTATGTATAATAGCCATCCAGGAGGCTGGGCTGGACGTACAAATCGTATTGTTGAAATGGCACGTGATTATGTAGATGTAGTCTTTGCCGAATGTAGTGAAGCAGATCATCAGCCACCTGGATTCATTACTGAAATGATCAAATTAACACGTGCAATGCTTGGAGATAAACCTGTATGGGCTTCTCGTAATTATTTCCACTTATACCGTACAGCAGCTTCAACAACACCACTTGCTATTAGACAAGGCTTAAGAGAGGCTATAGTTGCTGGAGGTTCCCCCTGGCTACTTGTATTCTCTATATCCTATAGACAGGATCCTGGTCTACTTAATGCGGCAGCAGAAGTTTTTAGAGAGCATAAAATACTTGAAGAGTATCTCTTTAATACAGAGCCAGTATATTATGCTGGAATAGTAGTCTCTAATACTACAAGAGATCATTATGGCAGAGAGCATCCTGAGAGATATGTTGATGAAGTCCGAGGATTCTACTATGCATTAATACATAACCACATACCTGTTCAATTTATTGCTGAAAGAGATCTAGTTAACTTAGATAAATTATCGAAATATCATGTAATAGTTCTTGCAAATACTGTATGTTTATCGGATGAAGCCGTTAATACCTTGAAGAAATATGTTGAAAACGGAGGCTCCATCATAGCATCATATCTCGCATCAACACGGAATGGCAATTGTATTAGAATGTATGAATTCTCCCTAAAAGATGTCTTAGGAGTAGAACTTGTAGGAGTGCTTAGGCAGGCATGGAGCTACGTTGTCTTCGATAAAAAAGATCACCCGGTCCTTAAGAATATTGGTAAGAACATTATCTTATGGGGTGACATGAGTTATGAATTCCTTAGGACACGTGTAACACCAACACTAGGTAGACAGGCACTTGTCCGGACAATATCTGGAGATGAGATAGCATATATAGGGCTAGCAGGTGGTATATGGGGCTATGAATATACACTCGGTAGGTCTCCGCCTCCATTTATTTCAAAACTAGATAAACCATCGATAGTAGTCAATAAGTATGGAAATGGTAAATCCATTTACTTTGCAGGCCAGATTGGTAGACATTACTGGAGAACAGGCCTACCTGAATACATGAAGCTTATTACTAATAGCATTAAATATTTGGGCGGCGACCTACCCATCGAGATTAATGCTCCTGAAACAATAGCGCTTGAGATCTATAGACAGGGAGATAGAATAATTATACATCTATTAAATCATACATATAATCAAAGAATTCAATCCATAGGTATTGGCAAGACTAGACAACCATTGCCTCCATATAGTTCTTCTGAATCTGTGCATCCGCCTAAACAAGTCATTCCAATAAATAATATCGAGATAATCCTTAATACAAATGATAGTACCAAGTATAATGTATTCTTACCACTAAGAAATGTATATCTCGACTATACTATAGAAAATGATAGGCTCTTATTCAAATTACCAGTTTTAAACGAATATGAAGCCATAGTAGTTGAACCTAAAAAATAACATGGTGCAATAAATGTATACAGTAAATGCTAGATATGACTCAATTGAAAAGGCAATTGATACTATTAAGGAATCATATATAGTCATAGGAATTCCATCTAGAAACGTAGAACATACAATAACATATGTATTACATAATGTTATTCAAGGCCTTCAAAAATATTATGAGGGGATAAAATCATCCATAATCATATGTGATGGATTATCTACCGATAATACAATTGACATAGTCAATGCGTATCGAAGAGATAAGCAGATACCTATAACAATAATTCCAAACACTTTATCCAAAGGCAAAGGAGGGGCTATGAAACTTATAGTGGACTTAGTGGCAAAATATAGTATTGCAGAATCTCTTATATTTTTAGATAGTGATCTCAGGAGTATCACCCCTGAATGGATAGCACTTATGGTTCAAGGTACTAGACGATGCGGATTTGTAACACCATACTATTATAGACATAAATATGATGCAACTATAACGAATTTCATGGCTAGACCATTAACTACAATGGCATATGGAATAGATATTAATCAACCAATAGGAGGAGACTTTGGATTAAATAGTAATTTTATTAAAATAATGGCTGAAAATGAATTATGGAGCAATAATCCATGGTCTTTACTCTTTGGTGTAGATATTTTCCTCACCCATACAGCATTAGCTTATGGTATACAAGTATGTGAAGCAAATTTAAAGACAAAAATTCATGAGGCAAAGGATCCTGCTAAGAAACTTAAAGGAATGTTTATTGAAGTAACGGGAAGCCTATATTCGTCATTAATAGAATACAGTGAAAAATGGGCAAATATGGAAAAGCGCACGATCGAAAAACCTCCATTAATAAATAGACCGGAACCCTTGGCAACCAACCCATTACCTGTAAAAGTTTCCATAGAAAATGCTAAGCTAAAGTTAATGGATGGGCTTCATCAAAATAGATTAATGTACCAGAAAGTATTTCCAGATGATATAATGATAAAGCTTTATAGAAGAGAGACAGTTGATCTAGGCATAGATCGCAATTTATGGTTTGAAATAATATATTATAGTCTTAAATACTTTATTCAAGAGCCTAGGCTTGGTTTAAGGAAAAGGATGTTAGAATCACTATTTCACCTATGGCAAGGTAGACTATACAATTTCTATAGAGAAACGGTTGATAAAAGTGATGAAGAGTCATATAGGATTGTTAGAGAGGAAGCAATAGAGATGTTTAAGAGAAGGAGTATATTTGTAGAATTGGTAAAGAAATACATCGATTATTAAACACCATGATTATTTTCTCTTTATTTCTCCCTTTACAATGTATTCTTTGAAAAATATTGACAGGACTGCTAGAGAAAAAACATATAATATAGCTGTTAATCTTAAAGGTAGTTCTAGATCAATATCAAGTAAATAGCCGCCGAGGCCTCGGCCTATTCCTATAGGAAGCATCCATGATACATTGAATATTGCGGCTGCTCTTCCCCGATACATTGGTGGGATGATTTTCATTTGAAAAGCAGTATATAATGGATTAGCTACATTCATTAAGATGCTTCTTATAACATAAATCGCTGATGCAAATAAGTAATTGTTTATGAGAGTGATACCAATTAGTAATGGTATACTTGAGGATGTGAGAAGTAAATAAAGCCTAAGTGAGCCACCCATTCTTTGAGCAAGATCAGGTAATATAAATGATAGTATTGCCATAAAAAGATCTATACTACCATATATTGACCCTAATTCTCCGCTTTCAACATTATATTTAAGAACAAAGTAATAGCTAATATTATGGATACTTATAGATGCTCCAAAACCTATTAAGCCTCCAACTATAACAAATTTCCCTATAGTCTTCCATGGAATATTTATTTCTTTAATATCTGGTTTCTCTATTCTTGGAGCAATATCTGGTTCCTTAACACCTCCTATAATAGGTATTAGCGGGAGCCTTGTAAGAGCTATTGCGATTATAACCCATCTATAAAGACCATGTATAGGTATATTTAAGTAGAAAGATAATAGTCCGGGTATCCAACCCATATATGCACCGATGGCCCTACCTAAACTTCTCATACCAAATAAATAAGAGTATGTATAATGATAATCTTTTTCCCTACTAATTCTACTAAGTAAGACATTGTAGGATATATGGAATATCTGGCCAGTAAAACCATATATGAAGCTTTGAAGCATAATTAACTCTTTAACTCCAGTGGCGATGAGAAGTATTGATAATGAATCGATAAGTAGTATATAAGTAAATAGTTTAACTACTTTCATCCGATCCAATTGCCAGCCAATAAGTAAGGTTGCTAAAAGACCTGAAAAACTCATTATAGAACCTAATAATCCATATTCGAAACCACTATAGCCTAGACTTTTAAGAAATGGTGCATAAATAACCCATAATAGGTTTAATGTAATAGAATCTATAACTCCAAACACCATTAATTTCCTTGGTATTTTCTCACTAATTCTATCCATAACAGTCCGTGCCATTATAGGCACCGCAAAACAGCGTCATGGAAAAGAAATAGTATTTATAGAGATAATAAACCTAGCTTTAACGATAGTTATTATATTGTAAAGGAAAATATAGACTTTATAGAGAATCCGTAGCGGTACCAATTCTACTGGGCTTATTGTAGCTCTACTACTCTAACTCCTGGATATCCAATAGTTAATTCTAACTGATATTTGCCAGAGCTTTTAACAAATACATCTATATAGTATTTAAGTTCAACTCTTTTTCCTCCATCAATATCTAGGAGAGGAGCAAGAGCCTTCGATTTTTCTTCTATAAAGCTCCTCGATTTTGGTGATTCTAGAAGAGATAGGAAAGCTTCAGTATTTGAGTTTAAATAGTATTCCATTATAAATGGATCTGTTAAGTTCACACCATTTATATTAAACACTACCCGGATGATTAGAGAAGCATTACCTATTCCCTCTCTATATTGTGCTTTAAAGTAGATATATGGAATATTTAGAATAAGATAATATACTTCATCACCATCTTCAAATGCTCTAATTAAACCTTGTTCA
>CAZITZ010000009.1:0-3248 GCA_964542295.1 uncultured Desulfurococcaceae archaeon | reverse complement strand
AGATCCATGATCACATAGGATATCTTCATTAATAATAGCTTGTCTGATTTTGGCAGTAGATATGATCACCGTATCGGGATCTAACACGTTTCTATAAGGGCCTACAAGAACACGAAATAGCATCACAGAGTCTTCTCTATTTTCTAAACTAAGAAGTATGTTATAGTAAAATATTGTAAGAAGGGCGATTACAATTAAGACTATAATCATAAGAGGAGTTATTTGTTTATTAGATCGCCTCTTCATATTTCATCACTAATAATTATACCTATATATCCAATGAAGACTTCGGATTAAGTTTGAACAATGATATCTATATACAATAATATATTTGTATAATAATAAATTTATGTATGTATTTAATAGACTTCTAAATTAAATACTGAACTAAGGATAATATATTCAACTTTATATAATGAATACCTACAAAATCAATGTTGTAGAAAAGAAGTTATTACTGTATTAAAGGATCATGTAACGTACTTACCTTTGAATTCAATGGAGTGAACTATATATTCAAGGTAGTGGATAAGTATCGAAAATAATAAACTTACGCTGTTATTAATAGATGTACAGCAGGTATAATGGCTAATTCAGAAGCATAGTCCTCTAATAATTCGGTATCTTTACTAATTAAGTTATTATTAAGGAGAATATTAAGTGGATCTATATATGTAAGGAAGAGCTTTCCTTCATCACTTATTATTCTCCAATACCTTCTCTTATCATTCTTTACCCTATTATATCGTTCTTCAATGATCTTCTTTACACAATAAGTATTACCAAATCTAAAACACTTTAATGCCTCAATATTTTCCATAACACATTTTTCATACATATCGAGTATTGTATAATCAGCTATCCTTAAATGGAGCTTCCAATCCTTTATATCTAGCGTCTTATTTGTATAGACATGATCTATCCCTATACTATGAATAATGTTATGAACTTTATTCCCAATGACTAGAAGTGGTGAAATATAAAGGGATGAGAATATGATTGATTCGACTAATTCATATGGTAAGATACCTTGAAATAGACTTATGATCTTGGATAGATTATGTATGGGATATACAAGTTCGCGAAATGGATTACCCTTAAGATAATCTTTTAGTGGATTTCCGAATTTATTAACAATACTTGGTGCAAGACCCAGATCTCTATACTTAAATCTTTGGATAAGCCATTTAATAATCTTCCATGAATAATCATTTAACTCCTCTATATAGACAATGCCACGTAAATTCTTAACTATTGCGGCATATCTGGCAAACAACTTACTACCCTAAATAATAAGCTATTAGTTTTAGGAGAAATATATTACGGGTAGGAATTAATAATCAATATATAAATATATTATCTATATATATTGTTTTAATGAATGGTGCATATATATTGGCTAGAGAATTTAACTTAATAGTAACACATGAACCCGGACCAGACAATTATAGATATGTACTTAGTATTCTTAGGGAGATTGTTCCGGAATTAGTTCTTGTTGATACAGGGCCTGCTGTATTATTGTTTAAATGTAGTGATCCATATGATGTTGTCGATAGACTTCGTGAATATATAAGTGAATTGAGAATGGTTTATCGTATAATACCTGTAGATACTGTTACAAATGCTTATGTAGAAGATGTTGCTGAGGAGGCTAGAATCCTAGCTGAAGAGAAAATCCCAAACAATAGGACTTTCCGTATTACTCTTCGTGGAAGACTATATTGGAAGGAAACTCGTGCCCCGGCTCATAGTCTTGATGCTATTAGGATTATTGCTGAGAAGATAGATAGACAAGTAAGTCTAACTCATCCAGATTATCTAGTATATATACGTAGTCTAAGACTATATGGTAGAAGAAGAATAGCGGCAATAACCGTTACTACACCAGATAAAATATTATCATTAGCTTCAGGGAAACCTTAATCTTATTTACTAAATAGTTTTAAGAGCTCATTAATTATAATCTCTGCAACTACAACTGGTTTCTCAATACCTAGTTCAGCAAGTGTCTTAGGATGTATTTCGCCTGTAAATCCTATTTCTACATCGCCAACTATTATAGAAGCTGTTCTTTCTGGTAAAAGACCATGTATATTCTTTTCCTTAAACAACAATTTTAATCCAAGTGTTTCACTTAATGTACGTAATACGGCAAGAGAATCTGTAAGTGTAGCTTTTTCATGCGATATAGCATAGCCGAGTCTTCTCTCAATTCTAGTACCAGTCTCAATACCTGGATCATATATTGCTACATCACCTATTTCAAAGATATTAATCTCCTTAACCTTCTCCTGATTAGCCTTAACAAATTCTAGGAGTCCTGGTGTTAGCCATCTCCTTAAACAAGTATATTTTTCCATTTTAGGGTTAGATACTTTAATCAAGGGCTTATCGTCATTGAAAACTTTGTTTTGAATCCATGGATTGCTCATCATATAATTAGCTACTTCGACAAAGCCCATGCCTACCATAAGTAATCTTAGTCTACGGCTAAGAAATTCTATTGGATGTATTCTTCCCGTATGATATGATGGTGGAAGCACCGTACCTGCTTCCCCAATAACTTCATAGCCTATAGCCATAGCAATATCTTCAACAACATCGATCCATCCAAGAACATCGATCCTGTAAGGAGGCGTCTCTACAACCATGTATCTGTCTTTTCCTTCAATTAATCTATATCCCATTTTAGATAATGCTTTTATCAATAATTCAGTATCCATTCTCAAACCAATTATATTCCATACGTCATCTATGGAGAATTCATTTCTGCCTCCATGTATACGTGGAGCACGAATAATGTTTTTATCAGGCATAACTGTATCTACAAAGATTATTTTTCTAGAACTACTTCGTTCAGCAACGCTTGTAGCCATGATAGTAACCATATCAACTACTATTTTGGGGTCAAGTCCAGTAGAATCTATTAATACTCTCTTAGTATCTGAAGTAACCTTTGTATCTTCGCTATTGATTATTGGAGGCATACTAAGGATTATTCCATTGGGATCACGTATTACTGGGAGTTTTTCCCATCCTTCAAGTAAATGTCTATACTTAATGCCTTTCTCTGTAGACTCTAGGATCTCAAGTAAATTCATTTCTCTGCTTTCATCCAAAGGAGTAAATCTTGTAGTTCGTGGGTCAACTAATTCATAGTATACTGGAAGCCTAAATTTATCCAGATCATATAATCCGATACTGGCTTTTCTACGATCACGTGCATAGGTTATATGAAGTTTCTC
>CAZITZ010000008.1:5391-23316 GCA_964542295.1 uncultured Desulfurococcaceae archaeon | reverse complement strand
ACTTATAGCTACAGATCATACATATTAAGGAGACCTTTTTCTTCAACAAACGATGCTTATATGTCTCAAGATCGATTACATGTAATTCCATAGAACTTGGTATTCTATTTATAGCTTCTTTGAATAAAGGATAAACATACTCTCGATCTACAAATACATATACCTTTAATGCCCCGTTGTATAGCCCTCTTAATAAATGAAATGTATTTACAAGATCATAGTCTCTAAGTAGGGTCTCTCTATAGGCCTCGACACCAATAACTGTATCAGCTAAGGCCTTGAGAATACTCCTAGAGAGCTTTTCTTTCTTCCTAATATCTATAGCTCCAAATCTTTGTCCAACGAAAAATATTCTCCATAAGAAGGTTTTGCTTTCCCTTATAATCTTTGAAACATATTTCTCGAATAGTTTAGGATTACTACCAAGAGCTTTTAATCTATAAATAATTTCATATGCATCATCGATCTTGGGTCTATAATTCTCAAATGATACTATAATATAATATGGTGTAGCATATGCTGATACGTGTGCAAATATATGTTTTCTAGTTAAAGCAAGAATTATCTCCTTAAGTGTGTTAGACACTTTTGAACCAAAGAACCCATATAGTATGATGTATTTATTTTCAGAGTTAATTTCAATAACCATATTGCGATCACTAGGCAGAATTGTATCAGTAGATATTGCAGAATTAAGCAAACCATCTATGATCTTCTTAGATCCCTTAGAGACCTTTAGATTATGATAACCAAGCCTATGCATTGCATAATCCATATCCCTCTCAATGACTAGTCTAACAAAAGCACCCATTTCTCGAGCAACCTTATACTGAATAGGAATGCTTTCACCCTCCCATCTTGGTATAATGATCTGAGTTATTTCCTCAACCGGCTCTACATAGAGCTTGCCTTCATCCTGATCGAAACCTATGACTTTCCATGAACCGCCGCCCAATACGAGAATTGAATTCTCTTCGAGATTTAATATTATGAACTCTTCATTCAATACGCCAATCTTCTTACCAGTACTTACGTCAATTACAGCTATACTTCTTGTATCAGGAATCATTGTTGTACGATAGAAGTAAATCTTTGCCCTATAACTAGGAAAAAGCCTATTATTTCTAACCCTAATAATACGGGATAGCACAAGGTAATCAACTACTTGTTTAAACTCTTCTTCACTTAGTTCATTAAATACTCTAGAAGTATGGAATTCCAAAAATAAATCATCATATTTAATACCAGGTTCTACCAGGACCCTTAAAACTATTTGATGAGCTAGTACATCGAGTGGTTTCTGAGGAATATCTTCATCCTCGAGCTGACCTAAGAAAGCCCTTCTTCCAATAACTATTGACTCAAGTACATCAAAGAAGTTTCCCAAGGTAATTACTGATCCTCTAGGCACCCCTTCAATTCTATGGATACTCCTTCCAATTCTCTGAATGAGTCTTACAGCCTGTCTTGGCGACATGTATTGCACGACATACTCTACATGACCTATATCAATACCTAGCTCAAGACTAGATGTTGCAATTAGAGTATTAATTTTCCTATCCCTAAATAGTCTCTCAGCTCTAAGCCTATGCTGCCTAGATAAACTTCCATGATGAACCATTACCTTATCTCTAAAGCCAAGTATACTGGATAAACCCCAACCAATCCTTTCTGCAAGATCTCTTGTATTAACAAAGACTAAGACATATTTATACCTATTAATTAATTCCTTAACTCTAGACAAACGACTATAAAAGCCGGGATCAACATCATATTCTAGAGCAGTATATTTTTCATCGGGAGTCTCTATAGAGAGCTCCATTCCTTTACCTACACTTGCCTCGACAATATCAGAGTATAATAGGTTATCCATTAGAGATAATGCTTCATATACTCTTCTTAAAGTAGCTGTTAACCCTATTTTTATAATTCTTCTACCAATTATCTTCTCAAGAATATTTATAGCGGATAATAATTCAATACCTCTTTTACTTGTAATTATTTCCCTATATTCATCTATAACTATATATCTTACATTTACTAAATAGTCTCTAAATCTACTATCGGCAAGAATATATTGAAACGTTTCCGGTGTTGTAATGAGTAAGTGTGGAGGATTCTCTCTAATTCTTCTTCTTAAAGACTGGGGAGTATCACCATGTCTTAATGCTACAGTTAAATTGAAACACTGGGCTATTTTCCTTAATCTATATTCCATGTCCCTATTAAGAGCTCTTAATGGAGTGACATAGATGGCTCCAATGGGCTTAATCTTCTTTCTACTAATGTTATAGAGTATGGGAAATACTGCTGCTTCAGTCTTACCGATTCCTGTAGGTGCTATAACTATAACAGTATATCCCATTAATACTTTCTTAAAGACTCTATACTGTAAAGTAGAGATCTTTTTATAACCTATGCTGGCTAAGCAATCAGCTATACATTTATCTCTAAATACCTCCCTAACATCTATGATGGGCTTTATATCCATACTAACCACTCTACTACGCTACACTCTCAGAATAATGAATATAGCCCTTTATAATAGAAACATATACTTGTAGAAAGAATCTGTTGGAGCTTAGAAATGAATGGTAGCCAGTATATTAAATTAGAGACTTCAATTATGTTGCTAGCCTTAAACGCAATCCTAGTCTACACAATCAGTATGTCTCCCCAGTTATTACAAGACTTCCTAAACACTTTATGGACTGGTGGAATAGATACCGGAACTCTTTCAAGCCAATTTACATATGTACTACTATATTTCCTAACACTTTTCATTCTTCCACTACTAATGACCCTTATAGTAGCTGGTACAACAAGGTCCATTGTTTTAACAACGTCATTTATAATATTAGAACTATATTCCCTAAACCAAATTATAGGGGACTTCTATGGATATGGCAGTACTCTATTACTTCTATCAATAACTCCCCCATTAACTCTAGGATTCGCGATATTCATAGGATATCAATTTTTAAGTAGAAGAGAATTTAATGATAGGATATACCTAGAACTAGTTAAATCGTCATTTAAGAGAATTAAGGCTAGGTTAAACAAGATACTGTCTACTGATCTATTGTCTAGCTTGGCCTTACTATTTTCAATATCTGGTATAAGTATGTACTTTCTTTATTTTACAGGAATGTATAAAGATCTATATTTCGCTTTATATCCTAAGACGGAATTATCTCAGGCTTTCGATAGATTCCTTTATGGAATTTTGTTATCCCTCATAATATCCATACTTATAACTATACTGTCTAGAGAATCTATAATCCCTGTATTAACGGGAATAGCTATAGCCTTACCATGGATCTCTCTATCAATATATCCTCTTCTATTTCTATCAGCACTGATAGTTAGTGAAAGGATTATTGCTAAGAAGGAAGGCGTATTGTTGGGAATGACAAAGGCAATATTGGTTTATGATAGAGTCTATAATCCATATAACGAAATAGATCAGGAGCCTATACTTGAAAGTTTTAGAAAGGGGAAGAAAACTTGGTATTGGAGAAAAATGGAAAAACCCATAGTAATAGATCTAGAGAAATTAAAGAATAGACACATATCTATATTTGGGGCAAGCGGTACGGGTAAGTCCTCATTGGCTAAAAACCTAGCTATACAAATCTACAAGAATTATGAAATACCTTTCCTTATAATAGACCATCACAATGAATATATGGATCTGCTAGAATATTTAGGCGAAGACGTAAACTTATTAGAAGCTGATAAAGCTTCAATTAACCCCTTAGACTTAGAAGGCAGATCTCCTAGAGAAAGAGCTATTGAATTAGCAGATATAATACAATCAATATACGGACTTGGCTATATACAAAGAAATGTCCTTGAGGAAATAATTCTTAAAACCTATGAGACACATGGTATATTCGACGATAATAGTTCTACATGGAATAAGCCTGCTCCCACATTCTATGATGTATATAAAGTTCTAAATGAATTACTTGAAGGAGAAATAAGTGATCAATATAGATTAACTCTTGAAAGACTAAGAGCTTATCTTAGAATGTTATTGTCAAATGTCTTTATGGAAACAAAGATCAGTTTACAGACATTGTTTACAAAGCCAACAGTGGTATTACTTGCAGCACTGCCATCGGATCATGCACGAGCATTATACGTTGATACATTAATGTACAAACTCATTAATGCAATGTACTCGTTTAGGAAAAGAGGAGCTACTATAGTTATTGATGAAGCTCATCTATTATTTAGGAGGAGCAGGAGCAAGGCTTTGATATCAAGACTTTTAATGGAGAGTAGAAAATATGGAATCGGAATGATCATTATTAGTCAGCAACCATTGGATCTAAATGAATCAGTAATACTCAATACATCAATAAAAGTTGTATTTAATATAGGGGAATATAGAAATCTAGACTATATATCAAAGAGCATAGCTGGCTACCTCCACGGTCAAAAAATTAATGCTTTGAAAATAGCTATATCTAATTTACCAAAACATCATGCAATAGCTAATATTGAAAATAAAACATACTTAGTAGATACATCCATATTATTAAAAATAAACTTAAAAAGTATAGGTAATTCTTAAATATTAAGAGTATAGTAATAAATATAAGTTCTGAGACTCATGTTCTACCCCGTCTACAAGAAATGAGTACTAAATGGTGGTTAATAGTTGGCTGAAGAATATGAAGAAGTAATTATCCCAGAAGAGTATATTGAAGCTGAGAAAAAAGCCAAAGAGATCTCCCTTATAGATTTCAATGAGTTTATTGTAAAAACAGAGCTCTGGTATAGGTTTCTTGAGGGGGCGATACCGATCGATGAACTAGCAAAGATCATGGCAAGAAGAAGAGCTGCAAGAATAAAAATTAAAAAGAAAATAGCTGAGGCAAAGAAAAAGTCTGTAAAAAAGACCAAATCAAAGAAAACATCTAAAAAAAGTAAAAAAACTAAGAAATCTAGAAAGAGCACTAAAAAGAGCAGCAAAAGCAAGAAAAGCAAGGCTAGTAAAAAATCAAAATAGGCTCTTTTCAACCTTTACACTATTATAGCCTATATCATTAAGTATTTTCTTTAGAATATCTAAAGAAACTCTTCGATCAATTACCAGTAATACTCTTTTCTCATTAGAACCTTGAACATATAGTTTGACCTTATGGATAAAGACTTTTCCAAGAACTACTTCCCTAGATGATTTAGGAGGCGCTATAAAATCCTTAAATTTCCTCTTCATATATCCATAGAATTCATCAAAATTCTTTACATATCTATTTGTCTCATTAAGATCAAGTGTCTCACCATATATTTCAATAGCCTTATCAACAAATTCTATGGCTTTATCTAATGGTAGATCTATATACTTGTACTTACCAAGATCAATCATTATCTCTATTGAAGCCAAAGCATTACACCCATGTAAAAGAATTACGCTATAGGTTAATATAATTCGTTAACGATATATAAGATATAAGCGAGTGATAACTAGCCAAGGTGAAGATATATGTTTAGGGCCATTTATCCGTCAGCATCGAAGTTTAAATATATAGCACAAACATTAGCAAAAATAGTTGATGAAATACCTTTCTATGCAGAACCTGATGCATTAGAGGTACGCGTACTAAGTCCTGATAAGACCACTATGACGATACTAAAGATACCATCAATAGCTTTTGAAGAATACATTTGTGAAGAAGAGACTTTCTTTGTTGTTAGTTCCGACGAGTTTAATCGCATCGCCCGCAGAGGCACAAGAAATGATCTAGTTATACTGGAGCTTGACGGCGAAAATAAAATGCTAAAGTTTATGTTTAAGGATAAAAAGACAGGTATTGAACGCGTATTCCTGTTGAGTTTAAAGGAAAGAGTTTCTGAGAGGCTTCCAGAACCTTCTATAGAATTAGCTGTATCTGCACGTATGTTATCCGATGATTATAAGAACATTATTAGGGATCTGAAGATAGTTGGTGAGGAAGCCATATTCATGTATAAAGACGAGAAGCTAGTAATAAAATCCATGGCACAACAAAAGGAGTATGAGGGAGTATTTGAACAAGATAATCCATTGATCACATTAACGGCTACAGTTGAAAAGGCTCTTGCAAGATATAGCATTGGTTTATTAGAAGCTACTTTAAAAGCTGCAGCTGCATCCAAAAATGTTGAAATACAATTTGATACAGACAAGCCATTGAGAGTAGAATTCGAATTACCAACAGGTGGATCTATAATATATTGGATAGCGCCTAGGTCAGCTTAACTCTTCTTTTCACTCTCCTCAAGTCTACTAAGTAGATCTAATATTATCTTTTCGGCTTCACGCTTCCTAGGTTTGGCCTCGGCTCTAATGGCGATCTTTAAAGCCGGAAGCCATACAGGATTATGACAAATATTTCTTTTAGGGCATGTTAAACAACAATAAGGGCACACCATTAGGTCTTCATCAAGAATACATTGCTTCAGTACATGATATTTACCGCATACATTACATCTTTCCCAATAAACAGTCAATATCTTTAAACCTCCAGTAGAATACTATCTCCGTAAATAATAACTATGTAAGACAATAAAATTAATCTGTTCCCTTACCTAAAATATCAATTAGCCGTACCGATGATATATGGTATCCGCGGCGGGGGACAATTAATAGCTCCACCCCCGATGAGGGTAGCCCATATTGAGGGATGTAGGCCTCTACAGTACATTTATTCCTTTATCGACTAATATTTGCCTGAATCTTTGTCCATCGTTAAACATATAGACATTATTAAATAGTATAAAGTTCTCTCTATAACTGATCTCTATGAGCATCTCATATAGCTTCTCAAGATCCTCGTTTGTATATTTATACTTATAGTTTGTCTCACCCTTTCCTATACCATGTAACCTAACATAGTTAATCCCACGTATATATACAGGTTTTCTCCTGAAAAGATCAACTATATGGGTTATATTATGTTCCTCAAGTATACTTCGAAGTACGTTCAGTGCCCGCCCATTAACCCATTGCCCACGAGGCTCCCATCCTATAACTATATTTTTCGGAGTAATTGATGTTATTTGTTTGAAAAACTCCTTAGTCCAATTAATGGATTCATCATTATACGGCATTGAAGCTGGAGTTTGAAGAACAATAACTTTGGCGTTTAGTTTCATGGCTATATCTAATACTTTTTCCCATGCAGCTATATTTTCATTAGTAGACTTAAGCCATCCATAATTCTCCAATATACCACTTGGTTTTTCCTTAAGTCTTCTCCACGTAGGACTTTTACTTGGATGAGTTATTACCTGCCATGCCTTCATAGTTATAATAAACCCGCTAGGTATTTCTTTTCTTAGTTTTTCTACCCATTGAATTGAAGGAAGATTATAGAAAGTGTTTTGTAACTCAACTAATGAAAAAGTGTTATAATATTTCTTTCGTGATACAGGGAATCCGCAACATCCAATACGTATGGTTAATTCCATACACTACACCTAGATAATGGTATATAGCGATTCCTAAAAATATTTAATAAGATATTGTTTTTGTAAGTGATAAAGAAACGATCTTTGGAAGAGTGTGCCACGATATAGTCTAGCAAATCCCTTATTTATTCATAAACTTCATTTATTCTTAAGATCTTTGTTGTCATAATGATTTTTGAAAAGATCTTACTTTAACCATTCTAATAGGTTCAAGGCGATTTAGTAGTCTCTCAAGCTCTTTTTCAGTAGTTATTGCAGATTTAGATATATCTGCTACAACAAGACATTCGGCAGTTTCACCACGTTTTAAAGCAGTACACCTGGTTATAATCATATCAACTCCTTGTCTAGCAAGTTCACTTACAACTTCAGCTAATGCGCCAGGTCTGTCTTCCATTTCAAACTCTATTTCCAATAGCCGGGCTTCTTCAGATATAGGTGATACAATAACTTCCTTTTTACTAGTATCAGCAATTAATAGTACATTCATTCCCTCCCGTATGTCCAACGCTTCCCTAATAACAAGAGGAATAGTTATTCTACCTTTACTATCAACTTTAACGATCTCCTTAATCTTCATACAGTGTACACCTCAACCCTCTGCTAAAATATTATTTGTGATCTAAGCTTAATAAAATAGTAGTATGAATAATCAACTAGAACATTGGTTTCTCTATATGACTTAAGTAAACAATATTCTTTCCAACCCGCTTTCTCCATTCAGTACCTATAGCAACAATGGCAATTACATCAGTAACTACTGCCCTAGCTCTAGCTGCAATATTTAGCAATGCCCTTAAAGTCCTCCCAGTAATCACTAGATCAGTTATAATTACAATATTATCCCTTCTACTAATCATATCCTTATCAACATATAATGTTTCGACATCCTTCATAGACCTAACAATGACTTCTTCATAATAACTTACATTAGGATATTTCCTTCTCTTAACAAGAACAATGTCGCTACCAAGTTCTAATGATATAATGGCTGCTATAGGCAAAACCGTGGGACTCCCAACAACAATTTTATCGATTTTCTTACCAGCAAGTTCAGCAAGAAGTATAAAGGCTATTATTTTTACCAAGTATGGATCTTTAAGTAGTCTAGATAGATCAATCACAATTGATTGTTCCTTCTCAAGAAACCTCTTAATAATACTATTTATATCAATAGCTGAAGCCAGGGATGCCAAAATATTTATTGATTGAGAGAAACTAGGCACTATAGAACCACGTACATAACGGCATAAAACAGATTGAGAAACACCTGTAATCTCTGATAAATGTTTATACGAGGCCCTCCTCTTAAGCAGTCTAAGAAACTCGATAGCCAATAATCTTGCCCTTAAAGCCATGTATTTATCTATAGAAAACCATGACTCAAGATTAGATTTAATTCTCTTGACAGTTAAGGCATGCGGCTTAGTCAGTGATGCAGGAAAATAATCATCTATGTTCATTCCCGAGTGCCCTCATCACCTCTTATACATCTACATAGGATTATTTAAATAAGTTTTAAAAGTTGTTATTAAATACCAGTATATAGGGGATGAACGGGGTCTTAAAATCTGATTAAAACATGAGGAGAAACCCACGCGGCGACCTCTTTACACTATTGTTTTAGGTGATGCCTAATACCGTCTCTGGACGACATTATATCCAGAATTGTTGACACATTAAAAATACTATGTGATAGTACTGACACATTAAAGGATCCGATCTATAGCGCACTGCATGATGCATGGTATAATAATGCAAATTATATTGAATTATGCATTGAGGGACGTTCATGGGGTTTTAATTATTTATGTATAGTATATCATGTTATATTTTATAGGTATCCGGCAGAATTGGATCTTGTAGATTTTTATCCAGCGATAATTATTCATAAGGATAAGGAGCTTGATAGAGATATTGAGTATATTCTTAGAAATACCATTGTTATCCAAAGTATTGGAGGTGTTATAAAGTTCTATGTTGGAAAGCACATTTTAAAATACCTTAGAAGATATAGATGGGATTGCAGTAAAGTATCATATAAGGTATATACTGAGAATCCTATGGGAGAAGTTGATGGGTAGGCAAGTAAGAATTGTTGTTAAAAAATGGCTTGATAATCACTTATTTAAGGAAATTATGAAAATAGCTGACTATCTAGGTTATTATAGAGGAGAAGGATCAGTTTTCAAGATCAATATAGGAAAGGCTATTGCTAATGGATATACTGTAGAGGATATAGTTAATCTACTTGAAGAAGCTGGTGTAGAAGTCTCACAAGAAGATCTTGAGCTGATTAGGGAGAGCTATAGGGATAAGACACTTATTAGGATAAAGTGGGATGATTCCCGGGGGGAAGTTATAACGCATATACCATGGAGTATATACAAGGTTGTAAAAGATGATCTTCGAGGGTTCGGCGCTAAGTATGTCGGTAAGGATGATTATGGTATAATGTACAGTATATGTGCTAATAAATTATATGACTTTAGGAAATATATTGAAGATAATGGGTTCTCTTTAGATGATAGTGGTAATTTAACTATTGAGAAGAGACTTAGTTTTAGACTAGGATTTACTGGTGAATTAAGAGATTATCAGGAAGAGGCTCTTAGGAAATGGATTGATAATGGCGGTAAAGGGATTATTGCCTTACCAACTGGTTCTGGTAAGACCGTTATTGCTATAGCCGCTATACCAGTTATTAATAGAAGGACCCTTATTGTAACGTATACTAAGGAGCAAATGTTTCAATGGAGAGAAATGATCTATAGGTTTACAGATATTGATAGGTCCTATGTCGGGTTATTTTATGCAGAAGTTAAGAGACTTGCACCTATAACAATCACTACTTATCAATCGGCATTTCGTAATATAGGGATTCTCGGTAGATATTATGACTTCTTAATAATCGATGAATGCCATCATTTACCAGCTGATAAGTTTAAGACTATAGCTATACATTCGATAGCACCATATAGAATGGGGCTTTCAGCAACAGTTGTTAGGGAAGATGGTAAACATGTAGAGTTATTCCCATTAATGGGAGGAGTCATCTACCATATTACTGCTGCAGAGTTATCTGCTAGAGGATATCTTGCCAGATACAGAGTGTACACTGTAAAGGTTAGGCTAGCGCCAGACGAGGTTAAAGAATACCGTGAGCTTAGAAAGACCTTCAGAGTATTAGCTGGTAATCGTGGTTTTAAAGAGGTTTTAGAAGCTGCTAGAAAGGGTGATAAAAAAGCGGCTGATGCATTACGCATACATAGTAGACTTAGATTATTAGTTGCTAATTCTAAGAATAAGATCAAAAAGGCAGTCGAAATAGCTAGAAAAGAGCTTAGGACTGGTAACAAGATCATTATATTTACCCAATATATTGAACAAGCTAAGAAAATTAGTGAAGAATTAAATGCTTACCTATTAACTGGAGAACTTGATTCAAAGACTAGGAAAAGAATACTTGTGGAATTTAAGAAAGTGCCTACCGGTATACTCGTTGTAACAACTGTAGGTGATGAAGGGCTAGATATACCTGATGCTAATGTAGGCATACTTGTATCAGGTACTGGGTCTAGGAGGCAATTTATACAGAGGCTGGGTAGGCTGTTAAGGCCTAAACCAGGTAATCAAGAGGCGAAGCTTTATGAGATAGTCATTGAGGGTACACCCGATGAATACCTATCCAGAAAGAGAAAGAGTATATTATTTGATTATAGTGATCTAAACGCATAATATGTAGAGTACTGAGTTAAGAAGCAATTTAAATAGATCAATTCTCTTTGGAATAAAGTTTATTCTAACAAATCTTTTAACATCATTTACATCAATAAAAGATCTATAGACACCATCCACGACTATATAGGCCAGTGTATCATAGTTCGTCTTTTCGAGAAGATATTTCTTCAACGCCTCCACATACTTTTTATCGAAGATGTCAATGTGACTAAGCACACCATAAGATACTGGATGATAGGGTTTCAAAGGCACTATATTAGCTTCATTCATAATGTTATAACATATTTGTAGCTTTACATCATTAGATGGCGAACCGTATATATTGCCGGAATCATTTATGTAAATACATTCCTCTTGCCTAATAGTTTTTAGTTGATCAATAATTTTTCTTAAAAGGTTCCCTATCAATATATCCCTACATAATCTACATGCTTTGATCCATACATTTTTTAGATTAACATAGTACCTGATACCATGTTGTTTAAATAGATCATATAGTTCTTTGTCTCCGTGTATAAAGAGGCTATTGATACCAAGAGATAAATATATTCTCCTATTGTTAATTGTCTTAACAAGCGTATATCCGATCTCCTCGGATTTAAGTACATCATAGTTTTTCAATGTATCGAGTAATTTTAATAATAACTCTTTATCTATATCACGTAATATACTGCTTTCGATAATGAGCATATTAGCTGGTACGTTGGTCATGTAATTTGTACCCGATACTTATTTTCTATGAGAAGAGTTTAATTAACTTGTTAATATAACATAAGCCTTGATAGACACTTGGGGGGTCCATAATGGATTATGAAGAGAGTGAAATGAAGAGAAAGATAGCGATATTTGAGGGGGAAGGTAGGATTGGCGAGATTATAAAGGAATTTGCAACTATCCGCTTAACGCCGGAGGATTTCTCAAGTCCTATAGCTCT
This sequence comes from uncultured Desulfurococcaceae archaeon, assembly GCA_964542295.1. Lineage (GTDB taxonomy): Archaea > Thermoproteota > Thermoprotei_A > Sulfolobales > Desulfurococcaceae > CAZHDB01. The sequence goes on along the minus strand of CAZITZ010000008.1, from coordinate 11,177 downwards.
ACAAATGGCTTTATCAAGGATCTATGGTGCCTTACTTAAGAGTATGGAGAAAGGGCCTAAGAAACACTATGTTGCAGAGATCAGATTTAGAGATAGTCTTGAAAATACCATTGTATTTGCAATAGATCTCGGTGAAGAACCCCCTCCATTTACAAGGAAGAATATTAAGGCGAGGATAATTGTAGAGTTATTTGAGGAATAACTAGGCTTGAGTATGATGATTCTTGTAAGGGCTGATCAGTAGATGATGTCTAACCAGGCTACTGAACATAAATATATTGCTCGCTGGCTTAAGAAGAGGGAATTTTTAGCATATTATCTATTATATAAGGTCTATGGCTGTAGAAACTTCAATATAGGTGAAGCATCAGACTTGCTTATTCAAGAATTCTGCTGTAGTAGGAAGGTAGCATACAATATTATTAAGAGATTATATAAAATTGGCTTCCTTATTAAAGTGGATAAAGTCATATATAAATGTAGAGATTTATATGAGATACTTGATAATTATTTATCGACATATATTTTTAAACGTTGCAAACAACGCGAAAGAGAAAGTGCATGAGAAAAATACATTGATATTGTATTACTATCTATACTAACCCAGTTACTCTGCCTCTAATACGATCTCTATCGTGCTTACACGTGTCTGACGGCCATTGGGGTTAGTTACTGTTTGGCTACCGATCTTGATGTCCTTAACCTTTACCTTCTCTGGTAAGAATCTGCTTCTAACGATCTCTACTGTATCAACTGCCTTACTGATAGCACGGCCTCTAGCCTTTACTACTACCTCTTTAACGCCCTGGTGTATTAGGGTTAGTACTGCTAGTACATAGTTCATAACGTTTTTCTTACCTACTAGAACTGTGTTGCTTGGTTGAGGTGTTGCCTCGGCCATGTCTATTCTCCTCCTACACTAGATATTACTGGAATCCATGATATTGAGGTAGCTGTATATAAGTGTTTCCCATCTAGTGTTATTAAGCCTCCCCATTTTAATTCCAACCCCATCAACCTACATGGTATTATCGGAAGAGGTATGTTGAACTTGCCAGTTAATCCTATATACAGCGGCTTATGCCCTTCATGTGGCAGAGAAGCTGATGCCTACTCTATAATAAATTATGGTATTTGTAGGAAATGCCTTAGACAAAACACTAGTTATAAACTCGGACTCATAGAGTACAATAGATCAATCGAAAATGAGATCATAGAGTTTGAGGAATACTTTAGGAGGGCTACCGGAGGCTATAGTCTATGGGGTAGCCAGCGTATATGGCTTAAAAGACTATTTAAGGGTGAAAACACAAGTATCATAGCACCAACGGGCATTGGCAAGACAACATTATTGATAACATTCTCACTATATATGAGCAGCAGATATAGGAAGAAAATACTCATACTAGCCCCGACATCAAGTCTAGCTAAACAGATATATCATAGATTATCCTCGATGGCCGAGCCAACTGGTTATAAGGGTAGAATATTATTTTATGATTCATCTTCCAGAAAAAGCCGGAGAGACGAGATAATTGATCGTATTAGGAGAGACGACTATGATATACTGGTTATAACAAACGCATTTCTATCAAGGCATCCAGCTTTATTTGAGAAGAAGTTCTTTGACATAGTTATTGCAGATGATGTTGACTCTATACTTAATCGGTCAAAGAACATTGTTAGACTACTTAATATGCTAGGATATGATCATGAAACTATAATGCTTGCTAGAGAACTAACCGATCTAAGAAGTAGGCTCCTAGTATTGAGGGCAAATGGATTAGAGGATAAATATAATGAGGCTTTGAAGAAATACCTTGATATAGAGGCAAAGCTTAGAGAAGCTAAAGCTAGAAATAGACATGGACAAATCATAGTAGCAAGTGCTACTGGAAGAGCACGTGGACCATACATTGCTGTTATGAGAGAGTTATTAGAATTCGATGTCACAGGTATAACCCTCTATGCAAGGGATGTATGTGATACATATATCGCCGCTGAGAAGAACAAGATTCTCCAATGGATCTATAGAATAGTTAACAAAGTTGGTCCCGGAGGAATTATATTAATAAGCTCATTCCATCCATTAAAACACTATATATCAATAGATGACATAGTTAATTATCTAAGTAAAAATACTGATTATACAGTAGCTAAGGCCACGCCAGCTAACGTGAAGAAGCTTCTTGATGGAAGAATAGATATAGTTATTGGATCTGGTTCATACTATGGAGTCAGTGTTAGAGGTATTGACTCTCCAGAAAGAATAAAATACATTATATTTATTGGTACACCATGCTTCTCAATAGAGATCAATAATTTACTAGCTAATATTAGAACTCTATATAGGATGCTTATTCACCTTAGCGAGAACGGATATGATGTTAGAGAATACATGATTAGACTATCAAGGATACTTAGATATATTAATCGTAAAGAATACCGTATCATAACATCACTACTTAAAGAGAGAATAACTATTGACGATGTATCAAGTACTAAGATCATTGAATGGTATAACACTATAAAAGAGATAATGGAGTACACAGTTAATAAATTAAAGGAAATACTTGATATGAACCAAAAGATTGTAGTAGGAACTATAGTACTTATCAGGCACGCTTCTAAGTATCTAGGCCTAATACCTGACCTAATGACCTATATACAGGCTAGTGGACGTACATCAAGACTATATAATGGAGATATGACTCATGGCCTGTCAATAATCATAGAGGATAAGGAATTAGAGGACCTTGTAAGGGCATTAGAGGTTAAAATGAAGTTTATAAATAAAGAGGCTTCATTCAAGAAGTTTACAAGAATAAACCTTAAAAGAGAACTCGAGAAGATCAAAAGATCTAGGTCTAGAAGTGGTAGTTCATATAACATATATTTTAAGACCATATTATTAGTTGTTGAATCACCTACTAAGGCCAGGACTATAGCTAATTTCTTTGGCAAACCAGCTAGGAGAAGGATAGGCCAATTAATAGTCTATGAAACACCTATTGTGGATGGAAGCAAGATTATATATTTAAATATTTTAGCCACTCGTGGACACATATTTGATTTAACAACTGATCCCTCTAGAGGGCTTTATGGTCTAGAGTATAACGCAGATAGTAAAGAGTATAACCCTATATATAACACTATTAAGAGGTGCCGTCTATGTGGACACCAATTTAGCCATGGAAATTCTTGCCCAAGATGCGGTAGCACAAGTATTTATGATGCTTTAGAAGTAGTTAATGTTTTAAGAAAACTAGCTAGTGAAGTAGATGAGATACTAATTGGTACAGACCCAGATATCGAAGGCGAAAAGATCGCATTCGACATCTATCTTATAGTAAAGCCATTAAATAATCATGTCTATAGAGTAGAATTCCATGAAATAACTAGGAAGGAGCTTGAAAAAGCACTTAGAGAGAAGAGATCTATAAACATCAATCTTGTTCAGGCACAGCTCTATCGTAGAATACTTGATCGAATTATAGGGTTTAGCCTCAGTACTGAGTTATGGAATAAATTTAATAAACACTGGCTTGGAGCGGGCCGTGTACAAACACCTGTTCTTGGATGGATTATTGATGCCTATAGGAAGTGGAAAGAGAAACAATGCATTGCAATATCCATCATGGCTGGTTCTGAGAAGCCCTACTTACCTATAAGGATTTGTATAGATAATAATGAGGCTGCTAAAGAGATCCATGAGGAGCTTATGAAAGAAGGTAAAATCTTTATTAGGGTTATAGATAGATTTGAGAAAATCGTTAAGCCTAAGCCTCCATATACAACTGATGAACTATTATATGATGCCTCACGAATAGGTATACCTGCATCACTTGCGATGAAGCTTGCTCAAGAACTCTTTGAATCAGGTCTCATAACGTATCATAGGACTGACTCAACATATGTATCAAATACAGGTATTGAAATTGCTAAGAACTACGCTAAGGAGAAGGGTCTTAGTGAATATCTTGTCCCTAGACATTGGGGTAGTAAGGGTACTCATGAGGCTATAAGGCCTACCCATCCATGGGATGCAACCGATCTTGAGAAAGCATTAGCTGAAGGTTTAATTAACATACCCATATATTTAACGCCACTACATACTAGACTATATGATCTAATCTTTAGAAGGTTTATGTCTAGTCAAATGAGAGAGTATAGTGTTTTATGTATAAAGGCTATTACTGAATTACCGAGAAAATATGATGTTGAAATTGAAATACCGTATATGATTAAGAGTCACGGCTTTGATTTAGTGGCTAAACCAGTAGTTTATACATGGCTTCCCACCACAGACACTATGGAGCTTAACATAACTAGAATTAGGAAATATAGAACTTCTAGAGAGAAATTAATGGATCATGGTTTAACTATAAGGAAGATGAAAGAAGTTGGCATAGGAAGGCCAAGTACATATGCATCAATATTATCAAAGATACGTCGCCATGGATATATTATTGAGTCTAAGAAGAGGAAATACCTAATACCTACTAAGACAGGTATCGATGTATATAATTATCTAATTGATAATTATCCTGATCTAGTATCTATTGAGACGACTAGATATATGGAGAAGCTTATTGATATGATAACTGTTGGAGCAGTAGATGCAGTAGAAGCTATAGAAGATATACTTAGTAGATTAGTAAGCCATAAGCTAATACATCATGAGTGGTATATAGCTAGAGAATTAGTTAAAGCCTCCTCTTAACATGTATAGCTATATATGATCTTCTTCTACCTTTGAATCTTTCACTGCCGATCTCTATATTGATGATCTCTATAGAATCTCCTAATCTCTCTGACAATATCCTATAAACATCAACAGCTTTACTTATGAAATCTCCTCTTCCTTTAATAATGATCTCATCTATTCCCTGATTAAAATTAACAACAGCATCAAATACGTAATCAGTTATAGGTTTTCTGGATACATCTATAATCTTTATATTTGCCCCTAAAACCATTCCCTTATCCACCTCTTATAGCCTATAATATGGGTTCTAATTAGGTTCTATTTAAGCATAGTTCTTTATATAGATATTCCATCCTCAATAAAGAAAATATGATAGTTACAATGTATATTTGTCAGTCGGAGTTCCTATATATCATCTGCTAATCATGGGATAGGGCGTTCATCATCAATTAATGATTAAATTTAGGGCCCAATATATCTTTTCTTATTGCAAGTGCTAGGTATTTCTTTATCTTTTCATTAATTTCATTTACGAGTTCTTCTATATCAGTGCCGTGTTTACATACCATAAATAAGGATTGAGGTAATGATACAGGGTCAAGTGTATGTGCACTAATAATCTTTGCCTCAATAAACTTTAATATAGCTTTATTTTTCTTATTGTTTATATATACCCATATATATCTGTTATTTATGGATGCTATTGAGACTATGTTATTGTTTATAAGAACTTTTTTAATAATCCTTAATGGAAGTTTATTTAAACTCTTAGATGATGCTATTGCCCTTAACTCATAACATAGCATATGAATATTATTTGAGTATTGCCTAAGAATATTGAGGAAATTATCAATAGTATTTCTTTTTCTTAATCTAAATGTTATCGTGATTTCTAGAGTGTCTTCGCCCAAATAGACAATATTCTTTATACCATAACTAGCTAGATCCCTTATAATTTTGCTAACGATCATGCCTGGAACAAACACTATAGTAAGTGTAAGTCTAAATTTAAAATTAATAGAGGGGTCCGTCGGGGATAACTTCTTCATTATATCTGTAGAAATCATTTCTTCATCCC
>CAZITZ010000008.1:0-5291 GCA_964542295.1 uncultured Desulfurococcaceae archaeon | reverse complement strand
GGGTCCGTCGGGGATAACTTCTTCATTATATCTGTAGAAATCATTTCTTCATCCCCATAATCTAAATATATGATCAGTAACACGTGCCCTCTTCATTGAAAATACTCTGTCCGTGGCGTGTCATCATATCCAGTATACTGTTCTGTATCAAAACCCTTTAATTAGATTAACTTAGTTATTGGTATGCAAGTAGCTTATAAGTGTGTTTTTATATTTTGATATGTAGGTGCCTAAGAGAATGTATGGTCAACCATCAACTAAGAAGATGATCATGATCTCCCAAGCATCTATCATAGCTTTCTCATTCATTTCAGTATTCCTTAGACAATATTTTTGGCTAATAATAATATTATACATGTTCTTACTCATGGGTATTACATCATATACGACAATGAGGAAAGCCAAGCCTAAACCAGAAGATCTCAAGAGCTTACTATTTAAAGAACCAAATGCTATGAAGATCGCTATGACTGATAAACTATTAAATAAGGAGCTCATGAAGCAAATGAAAGGTATGATGTTAGGCTTTGCTACACTACCAATAGCACTCGTAATATTCTCTATATATCCATCTCTTATAGCGCCTTATGTTAGTGAATTGATAGATAGAATTACTGAAGACACTGTACTTGCATCCTTTCTTAATTTCTTCATAATGTATGAGGTTGTGTTCTCGGCTACTACCGTCACAAGAATACTTTTATTAAATAGATTTACTTTTGAAAATATAATGTTACCTCAAAAATTCGCTGTCTATAAAAAAGGAGTTTTAACTAATGAAAGAATGTTTGTAAAATTTGAGGAAGGACAATGCTTCAAGTATAATCCCAAAAGGAAATTCATAGAAATAATTAATCCTAAGGTTAAAGGCTTTAAACTTAGACTCTATAGTGAACGAATTAGTGAATTAAGAGATAGATTACTAAATACTGGAGCTATTAAAGAGTGTGAAGAATAATGAAGATCAAATACAAGTGTATTGTATGTGGTAGGAAATTTCCCCAGGGACAAGGTATAGTTATAGAGTATGGTAAGTACAGGCTAGCATTTCATAGTAGTAGATGTGCATCTAAATTTCTAAAATTATTACTTGAAAGAGTTCCTGAAGAAACCTTAGGTAAATACATCGGAAAAATTATTGAAGAATTTGAAGAAAGACTTGAATTACTTAGAAAAGTTAAAGCTAAAAGAATATAAAATATCAGTTCGCGGTAATGTCATCATCCCCTTATAAGGGTCCATGGGGGGCAAGTGTCTTCATCTAATAATTAACACTTGTATATACGGTAATTATATATTGTGTATCACTGGCGACCAGCTTTAATATGCTCTTTTATTTTGTCAATTATTTCTCTCGATAATCCTGTCTTTCTTGCAAGATCGACTGCTTTTTCGAGGGCCTCATCTTCATTATCTGCTTGTATGTTAAATACTATGTTGGTACCTCTGACTTGAACACGAAACCTCGTTTGATTTAGGAAAAGATATTTCTCTATAATTCTAAAGTCTTCCTTTGTAAGCAACATAATGTCTCTACCTATCTAGATATTTATTATGTATAGGGTATAGATATTTATTCTACTTAAAACGATATATCATTGATTGTGGAACAACACTTGATATGTGGAGGATCAGTTATGATCGATGCTCCTTTAATAAAAGTAGAACCCCCAGGACCGAAGGCTAGAGAAATACTTGAACTTGATAAAAAGCTTCTAATGCAATCATTTGTGCGTTGGTATCCGCTTGTTATTGAACGTGGAGACGGATTTATTGTAGAAGATGTTGATGGTAATAGATATATCGATTTTAATAGCGGTCTTGCAGTACTTAATGTTGGACATAATCATCCTAGAGTATTAAATGCCATAAGGGAAATGCTTGGTAAGATCACTCATTATAGTTTAACAGATTTTTACTATAGAGAAGCTGTAGATCTTGCTAAGAAATTAGTATCAATAGCTCCTATAAGCGGTGATAAAAAAGTATTCTATGGAAATAGTGGTGCAGAGGCTATAGAGGCGTGTATAAAGATTAGCCGTGGACACTTCCGTAACAAGAGACCATATCTAATAGCATTTTATGGAGCATTTCATGGAAGGACTATGGGTGCTAACTCATTAACAGCTAGTAAACCAGTACAGCACCGCTGGTTTTCGCCAATGCTTCCCTGTGTGATCCATGCTCCCTATCCATATCCATATAGATGCCCCTTTAATACAGACGACCCTATAGAGTGTGGCGAACAAGCATTAGCATTTATAGAAGATTACATACTCGGTAAATACATTCACGGCGATGAGGTTGCAGCAATTTTCTTTGAACCTATACAAGGTGAAGGAGGCTATGTTGTACCTCCAGATAACTTCTTTCCCGGACTCCGTAAATTAGCTGATGAATATGGGATATTACTTGTCGATGATGAAGTCCAGAGCGGTATGGGCCGTACAGGGAAATGGTGGGCTATACAACACTGGAACGTAGAGCCGGATCTAATGGCTATAGCTAAGGCTATAGCTTCGGGACTACCATTATCAGCCGTAGTAGGTAAAGCAGAGATCATGGATTTGCCAGGAGGCAGCCATGCAACAACGTTTGGTGGAAATCCTATATCGTGTAGGGTAGCGCTAGAGGTTATACGTATCATTGAAGAAGAGAAGTTACTTGAGAATGCATCTCGAGTTGGAGCATATATTATGAAGAGATTCCGTGAATTACAAGATCACCTTGAAATCATAGGTGACGTACGTGGTAAAGGACTTATGATAGGTGTAGAGCTTGTTCGAAATAGAGAAACTAAAGAACCAGCTAGAAAGGAACTTGCAAAAGTAATTATTGAATCATTTAAACGAGGCGTACTTATCATAGGGGCCGGGTTATCAACACTACGTATAGCTCCTCCTTTAAACATAACCATCGAAGCTGTTGATAGAGCATTGGAAGTTATTGAGGATATTCTTAAAGAGGCTAATAAGGAAATAAAGGCTCGGTAAAACCCCGTCCTCATCATTTTTCAGTGATCGAGGGCTTCTTCACCGCTGTTATTTTCATCTATAACCCAGTGTTTTTTCAGTAAATTATATGTTTCCCGCAAAGCTATAGGTAAAGACTTTATACCGGCTATAACTGGCATGAAGTTACTGTCGCCACACCATCTAGGCACAACATGTATGTGTATATGGTCTTCTATGCCTGCACCAGCTACTCTACCAAGATTTATTCCTATATTAAAACCATCGGGTTTTAGAGCTCTTCTTAAAACATTTATGCTGTATTTCAAATTATTCATTAGCTCCATTAATTCTTCATTAGATAAACTATTGAGATCTTTTATATGCCTATAAGGTACAATCATTAAATGTCCACTGTTATACGGATAGGCATTGAGTACTACATAAGTATATTTACCTCTATATATGATCAATGATTCCTCGTCATCCTTTCTAGGAAGGACACATAATATACATTCTCTATGTTCTTTACCGCTTGTAAATGTCTTTATATATTCATATCTCCAAGGAGACCATATTATTCTGTACAAATTAACCCCTCAATAATCCCCTTAAGATCGTCTATCTCTCCTACAATTATGTTTATGTATGGATTCTTCTTATTAAATTCTATAGTATAATAGGTGTTAAACCATTTGATAGAGAACAATATATGATCGTTAATGAATATTTCAGCCTCTATAATATCGATCGTAAGCCCACTTAGACTATTGCTACGCTTAGTCTTAAAATATTTTACATCATACTTACCCTAGTAATGATTATAAGTATTGTAAATTCTTTTTACAGAGTACATTCTTATATATCCACATTCTAATAATGGCTTTAATTGTTTGAGGATTGACTTTATATTTCCAGACTTAATATTTAAGTTTATCATGTATACTCCCTCAGAGAGCAGCTGATCAATATGTATGAGTTCCCATTAACTATTGCAAAGATATGTTATATACTTATAGTACTTACTTATTTCAGTATACTTGATATAAAATACAGAGATATACCTGATAAACATGCATGGGCCTCACTTGTAGGTGCAATAATATTGTTCCTATTATCAATACCTATAGACCTAAATTATGGTTTAACAATGCTTACAATCTATACGTTAGTGTCTATGCTTCTAGGACCCCTATTATTCTATGGATTATATAAAATCGATATGATTGGAGGAGCTGACGTAATAGTGGTAGCTGAAATATCACTATTATTTCCACTACCTAGTATATATAAGTATACGTTATTTGCAAGAGAGCTTATCATGCCTATACATTTACCTCCTATATTACCGATACTATTGTATGCAAATTTACTTATAGCTGTAATTATTCCATTTAATATACTTTATAATTTAGTAAAGTATAAGAATATATATTGTTCCCTAAAGACAACTCTTGCAAGGAAAATAATACTTCTGGCTACAGCTAAACCTGTTAAAGCTAAAGATTATCTAAGACTTAAGCATAGATATTTGTTAGAAGAATTTAAAGTAACCAATGAAGGAATTGAAAGAACTATTAGAACATCATTTGATATTAATGAAGAATATACAGATCATCAGAAATTAATAAGGGAGCTTATTAGTAATGGCCTTCTTAATCCAGATGACTATATAATTATTACCTACGGTATACCGTATATAGTCCCTATATTGCTTGGCACATTATTATTTATGATCTTCGGTGATCTAGTTATTCAGTATTTGTTCTTAGCCTTGAGTTAATCCTCAGGATCACGTATACCTTCTTCAGTAATAATGAATACAGCTTCTCCTTCGGGTAAATGCGGCGCATCAACTACACGTGCAATTCTCTTATTACCCTTACTTTTCCTAAGCTTAATTCTTACACCAGGAGTATGATATAGTATATGCCCACCAACAGCTTGTGTTGGATCTCCATAGAATACGTCTGGTCTAGCCATGACCTGGTTAGTGACTACAACTGCAACATTATATGCTTCAGCTATTTTTAGGAGTTGATGTAGGTGCTTATTTAATTTCTGTTGTCTAACGGCTAGGTTCTCTCTACCAGGATATTCCGCACGAAATAGACTGGTTACTGAATCAACTACTACTAGTCTAATGTTTTCTTTAGGTATGAGGACAAATAATTCATCAACAACAGCCATTTGATGATCACTATTATATACTCTTTGATACAGTATATTATCCATAACCTCGTCTGGATCAAGGCCTAAAGCTCTAGACATAGCCTCTATACGTTCCCAGCGGAAAGTACCTTCAGTATCTATATATGCTGCTTTACCAGATAATCCACC
>CAZITZ010000007.1:4660-23366 GCA_964542295.1 uncultured Desulfurococcaceae archaeon | reverse complement strand
TCGCTATTTCTACTACATGGTTTGCAATAAATATTGTAGTGATAGCTTATATAGCCAATATACCTCCTATAGCTATTTCATTATCTAAAAAGACGTCTGATAACAAGATGGAAAAGGTTACAAGTAATAATATAGTTCTCGAAAATAATGATATACTATATCTAAAAGTCTATGGTGATAAAGATAGAATAAAGATAGTTAGTGAACCCTCTGATATGATTGAATTAAGTGGGCCACATAAGTATTTTAGTTATTGGCTTTACGAAATAATACCTATTGGAGAAGGAGCACTTAGGCTTTCATTCGTAGATGGTAAAAAATTAAACGTTTATACCATGTATAATGTCTACATAAGGAACATTGCTGTAAGGCACTATGTAGTTCAAATATTTATAAATAATAGTAAAATAGATGAAATTGAAATAACGGTTGAAGAAACAAAGACTCTACGTCAAGCTTTAATGCCTTATATAGACTCTATTTTAGGGCGTCTCTCTATACCCAGAGGAAGAGTATATTCAATAACCTATACTAATGCCTTAAATAAGATCTTGAATCCTGATACGAGAATAAAGAACCTTGCATTAGCGGATAATAAGATTCTACGTATATACATAGCTGTTGTTGAGGAATACAAAGATTTAATGCTTATGTTAGGGTCGAGAAGTATTGAGGAATTATGGGACCTAATAATAAGAAGAATAGCGATTATGAAGAAGAAAATAGAGGAGATATCTAAAAAGATCACTACTATAACGAGGGAAATAGATATGATCATAGATAGCTGGTGGTAATCACTTTGATAATAATATTTGAAGATGCATCCAATTACGTAGACCTTACAAGGCTTCCTCCTAATACTCTTATTATATCTAAACGTAGGCTATTTGGGGTATCAAGGAATATAGTTATAGAGGATTTAAGGCCTTATGTGGGTTTACCAAGTATTTTATTAAGAGAGGGCTTCAATAGTATAGCATATTCATATATTACATTGAATAGGCAGTATCAAAAGATAACTGAAGTCGTTAAAGATACAGATAATGTACTTCTAATTGCTCATGGATATAGCGGATTTGATTCTGGTGCATCAATAGCATTAATCAACAATCTTATTAAGTTCATACCTAAATTAACTATTATGGTAATTTTTGATCCATTATCTCATGCATGTGCTAGGAATAAGATTAAACTATATATAATTTTGAAATCATTATTGTTAATTCATTCCTTGGGTCAAGAATTAGGTAAAAGACTTACAATAATATTAATTGACAGTTCTAAAGTAAATAAGAAAGTACTAACTGCTATAACAAAGGTGCTACATGCAGTCAATAAATATATTGAGAAATCAGGTCTTTTCATCATTGGCTTGAAAAGACTATCTATACCCATAAATCAAGTAGCACTATTGACTAGGGCACTTAACTTAAAAGAAGAGATTAGGAAGATCGAATATGGTATTCAAGTAAGCTTAGCTCTATTAAATAAAGTATTGGATATGGCCCCTACCCGTTTTTGGGAAAGAGCTAGGAAGGATAAGGATGATATATGGCCTATTAAGTATGTTCTGAGAAGAATTAGGGAACAAAGGAATAAGTTAATAGAATCAATCCATGTTATGCTGGAAACTCTCAATCGTAGTCAAGTTACAATACTTCCAGACAAAGACGTTCTTGGAAAAATAGTGTACTTTATTCTCTATAGTCATTCTATAGATTACATGTTCAAAGATGAGGAATTTATTATGAGTATATTTGCTAAGTACAACTATCTTAAGAATAACCAATATTATCTTATAAACGTGGAAAAAATAGATAATGAGAGAGATCACTATATCGTACTATCTACTGAATTAAGTAAGTACGTAGAAAAGTTCGTGATGGAGTATTTTCCAAAGATACCGATTGTTGAAGTCGAGGATCCTGATTATTGGTATATGGTATTTAGTATGAAATCTGTTAACGTATTTAGTACATTACTTGACTCGCCAATAACAGGGATCTTAAATGATCTTGAGAAAACATATTTTAATTCATTAAATGTAGTAATAACCATTGATGAGCTCATACCGCCAAAATTTATACTTGTGGATAAACATATTGATGCAAAAGTATTTTCTAAGATTCCTATATTCGATGTAGCTGGCATCTATGGAATTGTATGCAAGGTCCTTGATTCATTAATAACTCAGGCTGAGGAGGAAGTTAATATTAAAATTGATTATTTATCTGAAGTGTTTCCAGATATCGGAAAGATCATTAATTTGCCCTCATATTATTACGTTGATCTTTTAGAGAAAATCAAATATGTTGAAGGAAGAATTAGTGAGGAGAGACAGTATCTCTTAACTAGATTATATAATGTTTTAAGATATATTAGTCCCTAATTACTCGATAATCATTCTCTTCCTTAAAATAATTCGGAATGGATTAAATAAGTAGCCGTTTCCCTCATAGAACTTGCTGAGGAATTCTACAAAGCATAGTCTTAATGAATGTATAAAACTTCCTAAGGCCGATAATGCTGTATTTATAAAGTGTCCGAGAAAGGCTACTAATATAGCTGGTATAAAGGCTACTATAGGAGCTATTACTTGTGGAAGCATACCTGCTACACCATTATAGATCATTTTAGCCATAAGGTTGAAACTGGATGCAAGATATATAGTTGCAAGACCTACTCCGGCAAGCCTACTATAGCTAAGTACGTCTCCTAGTAATCCAGTTATATTAAATAGCCACATTAGAAGGCCGAGTCCACCAATACTCTTAATCATACCTATTATAATTAATGCAACACCAGCTAATGCAAACCAGATAAAGTATTGTAATATGGATTGAGGTATTATCGGTACCGGTATATTTAGCATTGTGTACATTATATAAGGTATGCCAAAGATCTCTGCTATGAATAAGCCTATTTCACTTATAACATCTCCAACATTTTTCCTCTTTAAATGCTTCACTAAAGCTATGGCATGAGCTATATTCACATGTATTAATCCAATAATGATAGATAATGTAAGGAACATTAATGGATCATTAAAGACATTAGTAATAGTATATTTCAATCCTGCAATTTCTAGTGTATTGCCAAATAAGGCGCCACTTAGTGCTCCTATGATAAAGCCAACAATACTTGATATTACAATCGATCTCTTGAAGAACTGATAATCTCTACTATATACATTAACAACAAATTTATCGAGTATAAGGTAAGCTGCTAATATAATTGCTATAGCATATCCCATATCTCCAAGCATTATTCCATAGAATAGTGCAAAAGAATAAGCTACAATGGGAGTGGGATCCCATTCATGATAGTTAGGTATACCTATGAACTTTACTATGGGCTCATAGTATCTAATAATCTTTGGGTTCTCGAGTAATGTTGGAGGCTCTTCCTCTATTGAGGGCTGGCTGTATTCTATGTAAACTGGTATATTCTCTTTTTTAAGTCTATTCATCAACTTGTCAGTCTTGTTTTTAGGTACCCATCCACTAACGAGCGTTAAATATTTTGATGAAGCTATATTCAACAAGGCCTCTATTTTATAAGACATATTCTCTATTATGACTTTGTATTTACCAAGATCGCTTAAGGATTGTGAAACTATATTATTAACTTCACCTTTTAATTCATTGATTTTATTCTTTAACTCCTTTATACGGATACTTAAATACTCATTTAACTCCTTTACACTAGTGTATTTCTCTACTAGATTACTACTTATACATAGATATTTTAATCCAGAAAGTGATAGTTTTCGTAATAGATCTTCTAATTTACTTATTTCAATAATCATTATGGCGATAGCTCTTTCCTCTATAAGTTTACTATATAATGTTGTGATCTTATTTTCTAAAATGAATCCCTTAACATTATCGGATTTACCATAAACCGTTATAATCGATAAATACTTTCCTTCATAAAATATGTATTTCGTCTCAAAGTCATTAGGTAAGTGTTTTGTAACATCATAAATATTCGTTAATTTAGATAACTCATTTTCATATTTTTCAATATTATCTTCAAGGCTCTTTACTTCTAAATAGATCTTGTTTACATCTTTTTCGATGGAATCCATGGATATTTGCCTTAGTTCATAAAGAGTTAGTGAAACATCTAGGACTGCCCCTGTCTTAAATGATAAAATATAATTGATCTTATTATTTATGTCTTTGATCTTCTGTAACCTATCAATATATTCCTCAATACCTTTGCCTAACTTTGTAATATGTAATGCTCCTTCCTCATGTAGTATGGAGAATAGTTTATCAACATAAGTCTTAGGTACGAGAATACTTGCCTTTACCATTTCAACAGGCTTATTTAATAGAACTGGAGGCATAGGGATCTAAACCCCAGCAACTACTTTAACAAGCCAATCAACAGCTTCGTTTAAACGGGTATTGCTCTTTTTCTTTATTTCCTCAGCTTCCTTTTCTGCGTCTTTAACTATTTTTTCTGCTTCCTTTCTAGCTTTTTCTTTAATTTTTTCTGCTTCCTCATTGTATTGTTCGAGAGGAATAGGTCTTGACATGATCTCTTTTGCTTTTTTCCGTGCATCACTAATTATCTTTTGTGCATGTGCTTTTGCTTCTTCAATAATACGATCGATCTCTGATTCGATAGCTTTGACATCTATCTTGACAGACATTACCGTCCACCTCATTAAATCTACAACAACCTATTATTGGAGGCAGTTTATAGAATTTATGCACTATATCGATGCTGATGCGTCCTCTAAACTATAAATTCTATATATAAACTAAGATATGTGGAGGAGATAAAATATGCCTAAATATTACTTTGGCCCAGCTGGTAAGCCTATAGGTTATAGAGGGGGCATGATAGGGGTACCAAAGTTTCTCTATGAAATTGGTCTTAATGTCCTAGAATATCAAGCTGTTCGAGGAGTCAAGATTAGCGAGGATAAGGCTCGTAAACTGGGTGAAGAAGCTAGTAAATATAATGTATTATTAAGCTTGCATGCTCCATATTTTATTAATCTTGGGAGTCCTAAGGAGACAACTGTACAGGCGAGTGTTAAGAGATTAATAGATAGTGTTAGAGCTGCATACTGGATGAATGCATACATAGTTGTTTTCCATCCTGGATACTATAAGGATACAACACCGGAAGAAGCATTAAAGAGAGCTATCAAGGCTCTAAGAGAGGTTGAAGAATATAGGAGAAGCCTAGGCGCAGAAAGTGTATGGCTAGGGCCAGAGACAACAGGTAAAATTACTCAACTTGGTACTCTAGAGGAAAATATAGCTATATGCCGTGAGATAGATAGGTGTAAGCCAGTCATTGACTGGGCTCATTTGCATGCACGGAGCCTAGGAAGCTATATAGTTGATATATCACATGTGATCGAAGTTATTGAGCTTGTTGAGAAGGAGCTTGGGACACAGGCTGTTAAACCATTGCACATGCATTTCTCTCGTATAGAATATGGGAAGGGTGGTGAAAAAGAACACCATACTCTTGCTGAAGAAGAGTATGGTCCCGATTTTGAGATTGTCTGTAAAGGTGTTGTTGAGACAGGTATTGATGCAGTATTCATTAGCGAAAGCCCGGTATTGGAGAAGGATGCAATTGTTATGAAGAATATCTGTACTAAGTTATGCGGTGCGGAATGCATTGATAACTAGATTAAGAGAGAAAGTAGGTAAGTTTCTCCTTTACATAGGTAAAGTATTTACTATACTTAGGGTTCCACCTAATCTATTAACAATACTTTCATTAATCGTCATGATAATTGGCTTTTATTTATTTATTATCCATGATATGCTCTTTATATACATTTTATCGATCATATTATCTTCATTCCTAGATATAGCTGATGGAGCGGTAGCAAGGTATAGTGGTAGAGTAACTAGATTTGGTGGATTTCTGGACTCTACTGTTGATAGAATTAATGACTTTATACTTATATTATCCTTGAAGTATATGGGTTTTAATGAGTTTATAGTATATGTTCTAATAATTCTATCGTTTCTTATAAGCTATTCTAGGGCTAGAGCCGAGGGACTAGGACTAAAGATCGAGGGTATAGGACTTATTGAGCGTGGAGAGAGAATACTATTTCTAATAGTGATTATTGTATTTTCTATCTATATGTTTAATGTTGCCAAGATAATTCTCTATATCCTAGTATTGTTGTCCATAATTACTTTAATACAGAGAATACTGTTTATCTATAAGGGTCTAAAGTAATTAAAGTGGGGCATAATGATGCTTTGAGACCATTAACAGTATTAGTCTATAGTATGGGTAACTTACTAGTAATGATCTCTATAGGTATTTACTATGCTTTATCGAGACCATACGTCGGAATAGATCTTGGTGGAGGAGATTATTGGATACTTATACTGGCTGGCATAGAATATGGTACATCTATAATGAGTATTATCTGGGGAGCAGTAGCTGATCATATTGGTAGGAGAAATATTATATTGTTAGCGCCTCTTGGAGCTATACCATTATATTTTATATTCAAGGCAAATGAACCGTTTATATTCACGATCTTAGCAGGCATAACATATACGTTATGGAGTATTGGATATGCATCTTCAGTATCGGCTGTACTTATTGAGAAGAGTAGCGCAGGTAAAAACTTTACATTCTATGCATTAAGTGGAGGTATCGGCTGGGGACTAGGTACATCTATTGCATGGCCCATTTACTATACTCTCGGCATTGAAGCAATATCTATAATCCTTTCACTATGCTTTGGCATAGGATATCTATGGCAATTCATACGATATCCGCGTGAAGCAGTTTATGCTATAAAGCTTCATCCTATAGAGATAGCTAGAATAGGGCTTGAGAAGCTTAGATATTTTACATTGGCGATAATATTTGGTACTGCAGGCTTTATAATGGGTACTACAATATTAGCTTTAAGATTAACATATAATGTAGAGAGTGTGATGCCTACTCTCTTTGAGTTTATTAAGCCAAGGTTTTTCTATGGGATCTTTTATGGCGGTATACCTGTATTGGTTAGTATTCCATCTAGATTCCTAGCTGGCAGGCTTGTAATGAGATGTAGACCATATAAGCTCTACATATTCTCTATAATATCCTACGCACTAATCATAATTGGTATGTGGTTTAGTAGTGGCTGGGTCTTTATAATATTATGGTTGACCCCGATATACCCATTCTATGATACGAGTATGTATGTTGGTGCATCAATGAGGGTTAAGGGAATGGAAGCTACAGCTTCAGGTATAGTTATTATGGCTCAGAGTATAGCTGGCCTCGTAGTATCGCTCATAACAGCATTAACTCCATTAGCTTATACAATGTATATTCTTCACATAATATTAACATTATTCATTATATCAATACTATTAATTACATATAGTGCTAGGAGAGGGAAGGATAAGTCATATATTTAATAGCTTATTACCAGCTAAATAGGACAGTGTCTGTATCCAGCCACTTAATTTCCCAAAGTTTCTTCTACTAAAATAACTAAGGCATTTCCTACTCAATGGACATATACGGCAGTCATATAGTTTACAAAGATCGTTTAAAGGCTCTCTATAGCCTCTTAATCCCAGCTTTTGAACTAGAAACTTCTTATAATGCCTATCTATAGGTGTAAAGAAGCTAAATTGGGTAGCAAAAAGTAAAAATGCATCAACTGTTTTAACACCAATATACTTATACCTTAGCAATTCCCGCCTTAATCTCCATGAATCGTCAAAATTATATGGATTAAATGATTCAAGTAAGTCAATGATACTGCTTTCATTTAGCAAATGCCATAGTTGTTTCAATTGAAAGCTATTACCAATAGATCTATATCCATTCTTGATAAAATTGTTTAAACCTATAGAAGCTATTTTTCTAACCCATTTGACTGTATTAGCGTGGAAGTTAGTAGCTTTAGATAGAAAAACAGCCATAAATACCCAGATCCTATCACTAGGTGAAATTGCTAATCTAATTCCATTAAATCTGTTCACAAGATCTAATATATAGTCTCTATACCTTTTGTTAACGCTATCTATGTATTCTAAGGGATCAAACCATAGACCAAGCAGCTTTTCAATGACATCCTTATCACATGAACCATCTATATTCACATGATCCCTGTAGAAAGTAAATATAGTACCACTACATACCCCGATATCCTTGATGGCTTTATTTCCTATAAATCTATATAGGGGGTATGTAAATGATGGATAGAATGTTAATGATAAGTTATATTGCTTAGGTAATTTTATAGAGAATGTATGTTTAATAACCATTGTTTAGAGACCAGCTATATCAATTTCCTCCTTAATAAGCTCTTTAGCCTCTTCAGCTAAACTTTTTCTTCTACTCCATTCAGTTACGGCATCAATGTCTCTACCACCACTCTTACCTGGACATATATCAATCTTTACAATAGCTGGTAAAGGAGTCATTAAGCCAAGTACTACTGCTTCACCAATATTTAGTCCTGGAAGAATCTTTAGAAGCTCGTCACTAAGGTATTCACTAGCATATTGTACGTATCGTAGATCATTTGGCTCAACGAGTTTTAATATAATTTTATTATTGGTCTGGCTAAGGGCATTCTCATCAATTACTTTAGGTCTCTGACTAACAAGGCATAATCCTATGCCGAACTTTCTGCCTTCACGAGCAAGTCTTGAAACCCAGTATTTAGTTAGTCTATCCTCATTACGTGGTACAAGTACATGTGCTTCTTCAAGAACCACTAATATTGGATCTGGATATCCGTTTTTCTCTCTGATGTAGCGTTTTCTCTCATAGTATAGTCTACGTAAATAGTGATGTACAACAACGTCAGCAGTATCTTCATCCACACCGCCAAGATCCATTATATTTAGATATCCAGGCCTAATAATCGACTTTAGATCCTTGGAAACTGTAAAACTAAATATACTTCCATATCGGAATAAGAGATCATCTATTTTATTAAGAACACTGCTAGCTGCTTTCTGCCATTCGGAAACTCTACCACTAACCTTTATACGGCTCTTCCTGGGATTTGTTATGAGAAGCTCTATATCTTGTTTAAGTTCATCAAAGAAATCCTTAGGTAAGGCATCTTTATTAATTATAGCTTTCTTAACGCTTTCAAGAGCAGATCTTAAGATATATTCCTGCCTCCATGCATTAGACGGTATTCTAACCAATTGTAAAAACTCACTAATATCTAGGTGGAGGGGATTCAAGAGAGGCTGAATAACATTGGTTCTAACTCCTAAATTACTGCTAGCGTACTCGCTATGCATGTCAAATACAAGTACAGTACCATTAAGCTTATCAACAATTCTCGATACAAGTAAAGCTACGGCATTGGACTTTCCTGCTCCAGTAACAGCGAGTATAGCAAGATGTCTCTGGACAATATAGTTTACATTAACACTATATGGTACATCTGGATGGCTGGCAAGAACGCCTATACGGATCCATTCATGTCCCCGCTCCGAAAATACTTTTCTCAAAAGATTACTACTAGCTCTATAAACTAGTGATAGAGGAGGTGGAGGGGTTTTAGGGGCTTCGACAATAGGTATACCCGATCTTGGCAAAATAGTAGAAATATAGCTTAATAGCCTTATAACTCCTCTCAAATAAGTTCTTCTACGAGTCTCATCATAAACTCTTAATTTGGGAATAGCATATGGGTTATCCAGATCTCCTGGTGCTAGTGGATTACCGCTATAAATGCTCTCGATCATACCTAAAACGTATCTTTCTCTTAATGGAGTATCAGGTCCATAATCTATTACAACATATTCTCCTAGCTTTGGCCTAATGCCACGATTCTCTACAATAAATAGTGCTTGTATAGGACTTGTCTCTCCAATTATAGATCCTATTTGTTCACCATGAATCCACTCATCAATTTTCATCTAAGAACCTCCCTCCCAGTAGTTTCTATATCTAGGCCTAGTAAATGAAGTAATCTGGATACGTCATCACCCGTAATATGTACTTCGTGGTGGGCGATTTTCAATGGAAACGGGTATCCATTAACAGATATTGTAGACAATATATCATGTAATTGTTTAAATGAATCATCATTTACCCGTGAAGGAGTACAAAGATCTATTACTTCAACCCCTAGAACAGGACCATACTCCATGAATCTTGAAAACGTATAATATATACACATTTTCTCATAGAGATCAAGAGCTTCTCTATATGATCTAGAAATACACAGTCTTGGCAGTAATTTTACACTGATAAGAGATTGTTTATTAACTTTAGAATATCCTGGCTCATTTGTTAGTTTTTCAAACAATATTATATCTGGGTATATATTTGATCTAAATAGATCTGTTGACCTACTTGTTTTAGCAATGTATACTAACCTACAATTATCTCTGGCTACCCTCTCAAGTAAACGTCCATAAACATAGACCTTCTCAATATATTCCATAGAGACAGCTATGTAGTCGACAACTTTAGGGCTTCTTACAAAACTATAGTCTATAATAGACGCACATACGGGGTTCTCATGTAAACGATCTATTTTAGTTAAGGATCCATCGATACATCTAAATAATTCGTCAAAGAGCTCAGGCTTTTCCTCCATAACATAACTTGTAGCTCCTTCAACAATAGTATATCTTCTGAGAAAAGGTATTTCTTCAAGATCTTTTCTAGAAACCCTAGGTCTTGGAGCTATTATTGCAGATTCGATAGTGCCATCCATGAGGACTAAGCCATGATCTCTACAGCTATGACACGCTATTTTTCCCTCAAGAATTTCTCTATATAGAGATATTCTTTCACTAATATTAAATGGCGGTGTAACCTTATCAACATAAGCTGCACGATATCTATTATAGAACTTTAATATATTATCCTCTTTATGATAGCCAACGGAACCTGCTGTTATGAATGCTAGTGTAAATCCTTTAAAATCTATACCTTTGCTTCCCCCATCAACACCATATACTATATCAGGTAATGTTTCACTAGGCCTACTAATAATCCATTGTTCTAAGACTTTATCTTTAAGCCATTCTATATCCTTAATCGAAGTACTCCTAAGAATTTTCCTTAACTTAGGGATTATTATTTCATAAAAACCTATATCCATGATATATCACATCCATTATTTTCTAAGCGACAACGCTGATAGATCGTAGTGGCCTACTAATGGTAATGTAGTTCTAAACGTTGTATATCCTAGTCTAATAGCATGCGTCTTAATAAGACCGACTCGATCACTGGCCTTTATGATAAAGTCGCGGTATTCACTAGGAATATCTAGTGCTGTCATAGTACTTTTATCCATTCGAAGAATAATCTTTGTATTCGTAAGCTGTAATATAATGTCATGTACATCTTTTGGAGAATGTGTAGAGAATACTAGTCCAAGGCCACGTGCCCTACCTAAACGAGCTATTCTATCGATCATCCCAGATATATGCTCTATATATTCATCTCTCCTACCGCTCCTTGAAGGAAAGAACCTATGGGCTTCATCAATTAATATAATAACTGGTTGTGTAGGTTCTCTCATGCGAGCCTTAATCATTTTCCACTGAAATACTCTGTTAAGTATACGGAATGCAGCAATAGCTATAGTCTGCTCGGGATCTGTTGGGCTGTTTTCCTGCAAATATTCTAGATCAATTATGATTGGATATTTCTTAAACATCTTTTCATGAAGCTCAAGCAAGCATTCAATACATGGCTCGCTCAAGTACTTCTCTCCAGCTTTTGCAGAGATCTCGATGTCAAAGAAGCCAGTGTCAACTAATGAACCAACTTGCCTAATAATATTCTCAAGAGTGGCTCTATGAATTGCTAGCCTACTTAGTAATTCAGCAATGACATTTATACGTGGATCAAGAGTTATACCGATTTTCTCCTTTCTACCTCTATATACACGAGCTTCAGATAACGCACTATAGAATTCACGTAGTGTATTAAAGAATATATTCTCTCTTCTAAGCCTGATCAGTATCCTATAAAGAGAGTCTCTTGCTTGTTGTGTAAAGAATGGATTAAGCTCTATGAATTCACGTGGCGTCATATTCTTAAACAAGAATCCATAAGGCACTATATAGATCTCTATATGGTCTTCTTCGCCATCCCAGTATCTTACTGATGCCTCGATCAAGGCATATCTAAGTTTTTTACCATTGATCTCTTGTTCGATGACTTCAATTCTTTCATTAAGAAGTTTAGCATTTATTTTTTCAATAACTCCTTTATACACTGTATCAAAATAGTCCTGAGCAATAATCAGTAGAGCTTTAACCCATGTAATCTCGTTCTCACCTATGAGTCTATCTACAACATATTGTGTAATGGGTAATATAATTAGTACACCATTAGGTTTTCTAACATGATTACTAATGTTATTGGCAAGATCTATTTCGAGATCCCAATTAATACCTGGTGTCTTTTCCCATAAAGGCTTTAGTGGTAAATGAACATAATCCTTGTTTGGATCCATAATAATAATTGTTGGTCTTTCACCCTCATAATTATATCCCGAATATATCGATGCGACTAAATTCTTTAAAAGAGTGGTTTTACCCGAGCCTGTTGTTCCGAGGACAAGTATATGTTGGTAAAAAGCCTTTACAGGGATGAATAAAGGTGTTAAACCATTAAATATTGGAGCT
The DNA here is from genome assembly GCA_964542295.1 of uncultured Desulfurococcaceae archaeon. GTDB lineage: Archaea > Thermoproteota > Thermoprotei_A > Sulfolobales > Desulfurococcaceae > CAZHDB01. The sequence continues at coordinate 10,734 of CAZITZ010000007.1, read as the reverse complement.
TCTCCAATAGTTACATAGCCTAAGAAAACGCCTTCGGTAGGTAATCCAAGGATTCTCTGTACAGTCTCAGGCTTTAAAGGCTTAATAATTGGTGATTGGGGTTCAATGACATAGTTCGCAGCTTGTACAACGCCATTCTCTGGATTATATGTAAGTAATGGTTTTGCTTTAACTCTTGTCCTAGTCAATAAACCAGTTGGCTCTGGTAATGGCAAGCTTAGCGTGAAATCTGGTAATTGTAGTTCAGATAGTACATCTCTTCGTTCAACTTCAATTATTCGTAGGCTAACTATATCGCCTGTCTTAATATCAACAACGGCTAAATATCCACCGCTTTGAGCCAGATCTATATAGTTGCTGAAATAGATCTCCGGATCGACATCAAATACTAATGCACCTCCTTCTTCATTAATACTAGAAGGAGCTTGCCTAGATACTCTACCAACTATAATACCATGTTCTGAAGCTATTTTTTCAGCTCTTTGAAGTAGTCTATCTACATGTCTATATAGATCAGTTTTAGTCATGGATATATGCCTCTATAGTTCTTATAGTATCGTATGTCAGTGGTATACCTTTTGATTCAAGATCGCTAGCTATAATCCTAGCCAAACCCCTACTTAATAATTTACATCTTTTATCCGTATATAATATTGTGAAAGGTAGTGCTGTACCCATACCAATGCTATCAGCCAGTACCGGTATATACGGTTCCCTGCCAAAGTCAGTAAGTATCTTCATAGTTTTTTGAGTTACCTCAATTCTATATAGTGTATAACGCAGTAATCGTCCGCTATATCTGTGTAGAGGAATGACGATATAGTACATGATCTTATCAGGAACTTCTTCTACAAATTTATCGATATAACTCGCAGACGCTGGAACATGAATAGGTCCTATAATCATAGGTTTATATGGCATAGTAATACGCCTTTTCATTATTAATGCTCTTAAAATAATATCAATGAACGCTTGATCGTTTCCTAGATCACCTACTCGAACATCGTTATCAATTAATAGGTCATTATAATTTTTAGCATTTATTAATACTCTTGAAGATTCTATTCTTTTAACAATACCTATAACAGGTATATTATTTCCCTCTAAGAGATCAACTCCTTTAAGTCTATCTTTAATTAGTATTTGCCAACTAGCAATATAGTCATCTATCCTACCACGTGGCGGCTGTTTTGAATATAATAAGTTATAGTATTGTTTAAATACATTGGGAACAGGATAGATAGGTCCATCGATAAATACAGTAAACTTCTCTAGCCCTATTTTTCTAAATACATCAATATTTCTTCCAATATGTATTAAAGCCTTATTTTCAAGATTAGTTCTTAATTCATCCAATATAACAGTTTTATTATAATCTTTACTATATGTTACTCCTGCAAGACTTCTCGATGTAGCCATACTATATTGACTAAGATCACTAATTAACTCATCTACATCTTCAATGTCAAAAGATAAAGCTATAAAAGGTTCTTTTAATGGAGGTAGGGTATACCTCAACGGTAACGAGGGGTGATCGAGTATTTCGCCCAGTACTCTAGAATAAATTGATAATGTTGAAATACCAATAAATAGATAAGCAGTATCGATAACCCTACTACTACCATCAACACCAATTATAGGATCTAAATATTTCTCAATATAATTTATGGTTTCAACTAAATTCTCTCCTTTAAACACTACATTTGCAGGTTCTACTTCTTTTCGGAGATTCATTAGATCATTTAGTCTAGACTCAAGATCTCTTTTCAACATATATGTTTGGTTAGCTATTCTTTGTATATGGCTCGTATATTCCTTAAGCATTTCATGTAACTTGTCGATCATCATCTTCTCCATAGAGTACATGTATCCTAACCTAATAATATATTTATAAGATATAAAGTGTATAGGACAATTATCCAGCCAAGATCTTATATCCATGTATTTTGGGTAGACTCTATTATTTGATATATTATATTTATGTGTTATATTGTATCATAGATCAGTAATGAATTATATATTCCATGGCCACTATAATTGTAGATATATTATTTAAGAGTTAAGAAGGATTACGAAAACAGAAGCTAAGTTAATATTATAAGTGAACGTATAATCTATGGTGAAGCCCGCAATGAGCAGCATAAAACCATCAAGTATAGCTAGGGTATTTATTGCTGGAGATTGGGATGCTGATGGAATAATAGCATCTGCGCTTCTTCTCTACGCTCAAGAGAAAGTAGGTAAATATCCTATAGAGGGCACGGCAATAGTTGATCTCAAGCCCATGGATCCTGAGAGACTACGGTTTTTACTTAAAGAAGTTAGAGCTAATTATGATGCCATAGTATTCCTAGATATACCCTATATTCGTGGTCTTGAAAATCTTTTAGGCATCCTTAAGAGACACTTTGGTGTTAAGAAGATAATATTTATAGATCACCATATATCAACACTTAACAATGAGATTAAATTAAGAAAGATCGTCGATGAATTATATGTGTCACAAGAACCTACGTCAACAATACTTTATAATATACTTGTTGAACATGGTGTGAAAGTAACTAATAAATTAAAGTTATTTGTGGAGACAGTATCATATATGGACAGAGGATTAAGAGTTCCTAAGAAGTATATGAAATTGTATGAATTAACCGCATTGTTTTCTAAAGCATTAACTGTTAAGAGAGATGAAGATATATGGATACAGCTTGTTAAATGGCTTGCGAATCCCATGCCTATACCCATGCCTCTTGACAAAAGAATTCTTGAGGAAGTAAAGAAGGCTGTTGCCGAAAGAGATAGAGAGCTGAAGGAAGTAGCTACAGATCTAGCTATGTCTGCTAGAAAAGTTGGTTATATAAAATTTATTGATGCTAGAAAGAAGTGGAGAAAGAGAGGTTCGACATCACTTGTATCGAAGATAGGACGTATACTTAAATCTCCAGTAGCAGTATTATTTTCAACAACTAAAGGCTATCCTATACTTATCATAAAGGCTTCGCGCGGAGCAGCATATAGGATAGCAAAATATTTGATGGGAGAAGGTATTGCGCAAGACATTGCTGGCCATCCAAATCTAGCTATTGTCAGACTTAAAAATGATGTAGACATGGAAACACTATTAAAATCTCTTCAGAAAGCAAGTTTCTATACTTAACTAGGTATAAATATTACCGTAGTGGTTGTTCTTAATATACGCCTTAATTCAGAGAGATGGGGCATGTAGATTATTAAAGGCCCTTCTTTGTACTCTTTATTAAGAATGAGTGATAGCACTTTAGCAGCAATCTGATCCCTTATAATAGCAGCTCCTTCTCCAAAGCTGGGATTAACCTCAATGATAATAGGGATTTTTAATTTAGACGCTAATTCGTCACCAGTATATCTATAAAGTAATTCTAATTCGCGTTTTTCAATTAGATGAGTAGTGCCATCGCGTAAAACAATGTATGGTATATCCATTTTCATAAGTTCTTTAAGTGTAGTGCGTTTATATGGAAGATGTTTATTTATGATCTTAAGTTCCTCCTTTAATGCTCTCTCAATATAGTTTTCTATCAATTATTCTCCCCTTCTTCTCTCAAGAAGCGCCTTAACTCTCTTTAGACGTGCTTTTTCTTCACGTTCTCTTTCTTCAAATTTCATTCTTAAATACCTAATCGTGTTCCAGATCTGTGGGATCAAGGTGTATTCTAATGCATTAACTTTTCTTTTTGTTTTTAATATTTCTCTTCCTAATGCATCAATTGCCTTTTCTGCTTTCCCAAGTTCTATAATATCTTTAATAACGTCTACACACTCTTTCCTAAAAATATCTAGATCTTTTATCACCGTTGTTTCTATGTATTCTGGCTCTTCTAATCTAACTGTTACTGTTTTTACTCCCATTATATTTTCAAGGCCGACTATTGCCTTGAGTTTTTTCTTGGTATTGACGCTGTAATAATTTACTATATTTTCTCCATATGCACTATATAGAAGGAATGCCTTGTTGTATACACTTATTATATTTGTACTTATTTTTCTACGTAGAGTAAAGGCTTCTCTAACTTTAAGTAGAAATTCATTGACCAGTATCGTGAGCCTTTCTCTTAATATTCTATGTACTTTTTTAGCTAATGCTAGTCTTTTCCTTAGCCTAATTAGTTCAATTTTTGTAGGTCTAACCCTTAGCAGTGATGACATAGTGAATACTACACCTTCTATTACCTACTCTAGTTGAATACTAGACTAAATATACAAGTATAATAGCTTAGCTTTAACTCTCTAAGAACATCTATATTACCAATAATCATAACTAAGGGTCTATTATGTCTATTCATAAATATGGGTATAATAGTATACTAGATTTAGTTAGTTAATTAGTTATATAATAGGTGTTTTGAAGTGGTAAGTAATGTTGGCGTAATTTATGGAAAAGTTTTTGAAGATAATCATAGACCATGGTATCCTCATCCAGAACACCCGGCCAGGGCAAAAAGATCTTTAAAGGGGATCTTAAGATATGGTTTGAGAAATAAAGTTGATTGGTATAAGCCGATAAAAGCTGATTTACGAGAATTGTATAGTGTGCATGTTAAAGGCTATGTTGACTATATAATAGATCTTTGTAACAAGGCTCCAGCAGAAATAGATTCAGACACATATGTCTCTCAAGATTCTATGGAAGCTATACTCTATGCATATGGAACTGCTATAAACTATGCTTTAAAGACATACAGAGATAGAAAGATATACTTTGCAATAGTAAGGCCTCCTGGCCACCATGTTGGTAGAGAAGGAAAGGCTATGGGGGCACCAACGCAGGGATTTTGTATATTTAATAATGTAGCTGCTGCAGCATATAAATTAATTGATCAGGGAATAGATCGTATAGCAATTATTGACTTTGATGCTCATCATGGCAATGGTACTCAAGAAATATTTTACAGAGATGATCGTGTGTTACACATAGATATTCATCAAGATCCATGGAGCCTATATCCTAACACGGGTTTTCCTGAACAAATAGGTGAAGGTAAAGGAGAAGGATACAGCATTAATCTTCTATTACCTCCTATGGCTGGAGATGATTGCCTAGATCCTATTCTGGAACTTATACAGAGAATGGTGAAGGAGTATTCACCTAAGATAGTTCTAGTATCAGCTGGTTTCGATGGATATAGTGATGATGGCTTTACAGAGCTTAGACTAACAAGTTACTCATACTATAGAATAGGTTCTCTTTTAAGGAAACTAAATATCCCAGTACTAGCTTTACTTGAAGGAGGCTATACATTAGGCCTTGAACGCGGTTTACCAGCCTTCATATCAGGTTTAATAGGAATACATGATCCTATTAGAGATACTAAAACAAAGAGCCTTCCAATGATTTTAAACAAATCACGTGAATACTTAAATGTAGTTATTAAGATTCTTAAGAATTATTGGAGTAATATTTAGCCGCGATGGTGTTATCCTTGGGTATTGAAGAGGAGATAAAGATTCTACCTAAAGATATAGACATTAATAATATAAGATTGGCGATCGAAGAACTTGGATCACAATTCATGGATCTAGTTATTGAACATGACACATATTATATTCATCCATGTCTTGATTTATGGACAAGAGATGAGGCACTAAGATTAAGGAAGAGGGTTTCAAAAATTTATGGTGAAAAAAGGTATATTTTGACATATAAAGGTAAAAGGATTTTCAAGAATGGAATAAAATCTCGAGAAGAAATAGAGGTTTATGTAAGTGATCATGAAGCTATGAATACTATTTTGAGAAAGATGGGATTTACTGTATTTGCTGTGGTAGTAAAGGAAAGAATAATCTATAAATATAGGGATTCTAGAATATCTATTGACAACGTAAAAGATCTTGGTGTGTATGTTGAAATAGAAGGTTCCTCTAAAACAATACATGATATTCTTAGAAAAATACGATTTAACTATGACATCATAGAAAAGACATATCTAGAATTGTTAGTAGCAATGAGAAATGGGAGTTAGAGTTGAAGAGGGAATATTCCGGGTATCCTATTATCGGGGTTGGCGCAGTCGTTTTAGATGATAATCGTATATTAC
>CAZITZ010000007.1:2718-4560 GCA_964542295.1 uncultured Desulfurococcaceae archaeon | reverse complement strand
GGGTATCCTATTATCGGGGTTGGCGCAGTCGTTTTAGATGATAATCGTATATTACTTGTTAAGCGAGCTAATGATCCATGCAAAGGTTGCTGGTCTATACCTGGGGGAGTAGTTAATTATGGTGAGTCACTAGTAGATGCAGTGTCTAGAGAACTTTTTGAGGAGACCGGTTTAAAGGCAGAGCCTAGAGGGATCATATGGGTTGACAATATAATAATATATGATAAAATGGATCGTGTTAAATACCATTATGTGATAATTGATTTTCTTATGAAGCCTAGAAATGATATACTGAAACCTGGAAGCGATGCGGCTGATGTAAAATGGTTTAGATTTGGAGAGGTTGATAAAGTCAAATTAACTCCATCAACGGCTAAGCTGGTAAACTACTTGAGAAATAATATTAAGACTATAATAGTGCTTCCATTTAATGATAGTATATGTTAGATATAGTTTGGGTGTTTAATTTGTCTGATATAGGGAATATCATATCTAGTGACTATGTAATGGGTATTATCTATGGACTTAGGCTTAAGGATTTTATGAAGAAATTAGAGGAATTAAAAGATCCTAGGATAATATATGTAAGTGATCTTGTATCTTGTTCTCATAAGAGACTATTTAGAATAAAATTTCCAGAATTACAGTTTAGATTCGAACCACCAATGGTATTAGGCGAACTGGTTCATAGAGGTTTAGAGGATATATTAAAGGAAAGAGGCTTTGAACAAGAGGTCTCAATAGAGAAAAAAGTAGAGATCAACGGTGAGATATATATTGTTAAGGGTAGAATGGATGCATTTAATAGAAATGATGGGGTAGTTATTGAAATTAAGACAGCTAGGTCATCCCAAGGAGTACCTCATAGGCACCATATTTTACAAATACAAATATACATGAACATCGTAGATGCCAGGGAAGGATTATTAGTTTATATAACCCCAGATAGGATCTTGGAATATAAGGTAGTTAAGGAAACCATAGATATAGACGAATTAGTTAGAGAAACAATAAATGATGTGGTTCATCCAAGATGGGACTGGGAATGTAGATATTGCGTATATAGTAGAATGTGTCCATATAGGATTACTGAATAAGATCGATAATGCTCGATATTAATAATAAAGTTCCTATGATCAATGGAAATAGCCATGTTTGGATCTTCTTGAAATAGTTAAGTAAATAATATGCTGTTACGAAACTTATACAGAATACTATTAGCTCTATGATCAAGGCAGTTGATAATTGTATTGTATTAATTATGTTGGTAAATCCATAGATTCCAGCTAGTAAGAGTATAGGTATGCCGATGAGTAGGTTTATCCTGAATGCTAAGTCGGGTTTAACTCTTCTAAATCCTAGATAGGCTAATACAATACCGCTCCGGGAAATTCCGGGAATAATGGCTATTCCTTGAAGTATAAAGAGTATAAGTAAGTCAATTTTACTTATTCGTTCTAGTTCATAATATGTCTTCTTTTTACGTGTAATAAGAGCTGTTATAATTAATGAAAAACCTATCACTATGAATGCCAGCGATACATTGCTAACAACGGATATTAGTGTATTGTATATAAGTAAAGCCGTAATTATTGAGATAAATAGACCTATAACATATGCTACAGGATCTACATAGGTGTTTCCCTGTTCTTGTCTTAGTACATTCCTTAAATGTATTAAGATATCTGTTCTTAGTAGGATAAGGGCTGCTAATCCTGAACCTAAATGCATGAATAGTGCAATATCCACGGCTTCAGATAATGCCTCTTTACCGAATAAAAGTGATAACAAAGCTACAAAACCACTACTGCTAACTGGAAGCCATTCAAGAATTCCTTGAAC
>CAZITZ010000007.1:0-2618 GCA_964542295.1 uncultured Desulfurococcaceae archaeon | reverse complement strand
CCTTTAATATCATCTATTTCAGCTGGTACTGCATATACTGGCTTATAGTTATTAGTTGGTGGTTCAATAATGATTGGATTAAGACTAAGATAAATTTTAGAAACATCATATCCTACGTCTATGTTTAATGTGCCAGGGAATGGATCTATATCCAATTTTCTCTTTAGAACATCTCTGTAGATCTCTATATATTTCCTTCCCTCACCCTTTCCAGATACGACTTTTCCTGTTAACTTAATCATGACAACTGCCCCATCATTATAGGCAAGTACTATATTATGCTAGTTCTAATAGAAATGCTGTATATGGTAAAAATAGTTTATTTTAAATATTATTTTTTATAAAGCCTACTTTACTTCAACGTATTTTGATAATGTATCGACTACATAGCCTAATCCAAGTTTTTCAAGGGTTTCTCTCGTAGGTACACCGTTACTATCCCATCCTCTCATATGATAGTATCTTCTCAGCATGTCATCGTATTTATTCAGATCTAGTTTTTGACCTTTATATGGACCTTTAGTTAATGGTTCTTTAAACCATCTCATTGGTGGATAATCCATGTATTTACTCCATCCTCCATATTCTCTTATCCAGAATGCTCTGATCAATGTATAGATGCGATCTCCTACAGTAAATAGATCATCTAATGTATAAGTCACACCTGTAGCATACGTTAATAGTTTTGGATAATATTCTAAACTAAGTCCTAGTTCTATCCATGGAAGTCTACATACAGTCAATGATTCAAACATGCCGCCACGGATCCTCTGCCACTCAATAAGCTTTATAACTTTCTCATCGCCATATCCGAATCTATCCATTTTAACTTCGATACCAATAAGCCATGCATCCTTATGATGAGCACCAATGGGCGATGTTCCATATGCTAATGCCATGCCCGGCGCCGTGTGGCAGTCATAAGCAGATATTTCTAGTCCCTTAACATGCATTGCCCAATCACTAGATCCTCCTCTTAAATATCTACTCATCCTCCTAACTCCTTCAGCAGCTAATGCGCCAAGTCCACGGCGATATGCTGTATCTTCAATTACCTGTTTAGCTGCCTCGAAGTCGCCCCACTCGATCTTTTCTTTTATAAGTTTCTTTTCACTGGCTTCCATGAGAAATGCTATATTACTACCCATTGATATAGTATCTATGCCGTACATATCACATAGTCTATTTAATACGGCTACTTTCCTTAGATCTCCAAGAGCTATATCTGCTCCAAGCATGCCAACATTTTCATAGTCAAGCTCACTCTTCTTTCCTAGTTCATCAAGAATTACATTTCCACACTGCATATTACAATATGGACAGCCTCTTCTCTCAACTTTCATCTTTTCCATAGTAGTACCACTTATTTCTATATATTTCTCAAAAACTCCTTCACGGAAGTTCATCGTAGGCAATACACTGTGTTTCTGGGCCCACTCAACAGTGGCCATTGTACCCTGTCGTATCCAGAAGTCATAGTTATCCTTACTCAAAATATCCTCATAAGCTTCCTTAGAAACCTCCATAAACCTCTTTTTATCAGCTAAATTAACTTCTTTAGTACCCTTAATTACAATAGCTTTAAGGTTCTTACTACCCATAACAGCACCCATTCCTGGCCTTCCACCACTACGTCCTCTCATAGAGATAACTGTGGCATAACGAACTAGATTTTCGCCGGCTGGACCTATTAATAATGTTCCAATATTCTTCCCATGTTCTTTAATGAGGTAATCTTCTGTTTCAAAAGTATTTAGTCCCCATAGATCACGTGCATCCCTGATCTCAACCTTATCATTTTCAATATATAGATATACTGGCTTCTCGGATCTACCCTCTATGACAATAGCATCAAAACCTGCTTTTCTAATATAAGTACTTGCCCATGTACCTATATTTCCATCGCCATAACCACCAGTTAATGGACTTTTACTTGCTATTACTAGTTTACCTGATGAAGGTGTTGGTATGCCGCTTAGGGGTCCTGCTGCGATAATCAGCTTATTATGCGGCGATAAAGGATCAACTCCTAGTGGTAGTTCGTCCCACAATATCTTGATAGCTAATCCTCGGCCTCCAACGAAATCCTTTAGCACTAAAGGATCTATATCTTGTATAACTGTCTTACCGCGAGTAAGATCTATTCTAAGAAGTTTACCGCTCCATCCATACAAGGCATTAACACCATAAATTAGTATCTATAAGATGAAAATAGTAAATTTAACGGTAGGCGAACCTAACATCTACATAGTATTCACATGGCTCCATCTAGTCTATGGAAACATTGAATATCCTTTAAGCACTTCTTATATTATGATAGAAGCGTCTGCGGGTATAGTAATTGAGAATATTAATTTCTAATGCCTGTATATATACAGGCAATGAGGTTAAAGAAGGATACATATACATTGATAAGGATAAAATAGCTGATATTGGTTATAGCAAGGAATTTCCTATAGAATATGAGTTTTCCGAACTACATTATACCTTTAAAAACAATGCTGTTATATTTCGTGGTTTTAGTATTGCTATAACACCCTCATTATATCCATGCAGAGGCTCTATTAAATGTATTGATTATAGTATTTTTTCAAAAGATGAGATAAAGGCCTTCATAG
>CAZITZ010000006.1:13474-24363 GCA_964542295.1 uncultured Desulfurococcaceae archaeon | reverse complement strand
GCTACAATTACATATGCTGCAGTAGGAGGTAAACCCATACCCATGATTACACATATTATAGCTACAAGAATCAATGCTATAATGCCTATTCCAAATGAAATATTAAGGATTGCACCAACAATCTTAAACCCGAATCCAGTTAAATTCATAGATCCTATGACTAAACCTGCGGCACCACAAGCCATAGCAACAGCTATAGCTCTTTGTGTACCATCAGCTAAGGCTAGGAGACAGTTTTTAGCAAATTTAGAGAAGTCCTTCGATAAAATTGATCTAATGAAGAATATTATCACTACTGTAGCTATTGCCGTGATCGCGGCAAAAGATGCTGTTCTCGATACTAAGGTATATATGAGAACAAAAATTGGTATTAATAAATAAGAATTATTTAATATTTCTCTTTTGGAGGGAATAAAATCTTCTGGTACTATACCTAAATTGTCTCTTTCAGAAATAAAATGTATTACCATATAAGCTCCGAAATAGTAAAGAAGGGCGGGAATTATAGCTGCAATAACTACCGAGATATAAGGTATTCCTAGTAAGGAAGCCATGATAAATGCCCCTGCACCCATTATCGGCGGCATAATCTGTCCACCAGTTGAAGCAACTGCCTCAATAGCGCCAGCAAGATCCCTTGGAAAACCTACTCGTATCATCATCGGTATTGTAAAGCTGCCAGTGCCATAGACATTGGCTACAGCACTTCCTGAAAGCATTCCAAAGAATCCACTTGAGATCACGGCAACTTTGGCAGGACCTCCTCTTTTTCTTCCAACTAGGGAAATGACTGCTTTCATAAAATACTCTCCTATTCCGGCTTTTTCTAGAAAAGCTGCAAATATAAGGAATAGTATTACGATAGTTGCTGATACACCTATAGGGATACTTAAAATCCCTTCTGTTGTCAAATAATTTGTTTCTATTAGTTCATCTAAGGATGCAGAGCCTCCTCTTAATAAACCTGGAAAGCGAGACGCGAATAACGGGTATATTGTAAAGAATAATGCAAGGCATGCCAATGCGTAACCTACCGTTCTTCGAGTAGCCTCGATTATCAGAATTATCAATATGGCACCCAATATTTTCTCTATAAATCTAAGGGGCGTAACGCTCCAGACTCTATTTATTACCCAATCAAATTCTACAAGGACATATAGGCCGGGTAATGCTGCTAAAATAGCTAATATCCAATCATACCATGGGACTCTATCTTTTGGAGCATTTTTATGGGCGGGATAGAAGATAAAAGCAAGTGGTAATAGGAACATTAAATGCGTACTCCTAAGTAATAGAGAATGCATTCTAGAAAGAACGGCATATAAGTGGAATAAGGAGGATATAATACAGTATGTTAAAACGATTATTTTGATTTTACCACTTAATTTCCTCATATCTATTTATCACCTCTAAATGGGGTAAAAAATAATGATAATATTTTTACCCAGTTAAAGCACCTACTTCTTTATAATACTTTTCCGCTCCCGGATGTAGTGGAAATACTGTGTTTTTAGCACATTCTTCAATACTTAATTCTCCTAAGGCTTTTATTGATTGTGCTAATTCATCCTTGTGTTCAAAGAATATTTTAGTTATCTCATATACAAGATCCTCCGGAAGGTCTTTTCTAACGATTAGCTGTGTATACGTTCCTATAGTCGGCGTAGGCTCAGTTATACAGTTGTAATCACCTGGTTGAAATACAAAGGTCACGGTTCCATATTCTTGAGCCATTTTCTCTCTCGCTTCATCGGATATAGGTAGTATATAGATGCTCTTCTTTGCCTCAATATTCATTACAACCGATGTCGGATTTGATACAGTAAAGGCAAAGGCATCTATAAGTCCATTTATAAGCATATTAGCTCCGTCTGTATATGATGCGTAAACGACTTCTCCTCCCCAGCTCTTAATATCGTCGTATGTAACACCGTAGCAAGTTTTAAGAAGAGATCTAGCAGTAAATTCTGAAAGAGTCCCCGGTTTAAGTAAGGCCAATCTAATCGGTATTTTATTCTTGAAAATATCGTCCACATACTTGATATTGTGAGCATCAGCGAATTCCTTGTCTATGACAAAGTAAAACCATTGAGTATATAAGTTTGCAATTGCAGCTACATTGTCTATCTTCTTATCGAAGGGATCTTCTCCTTTCATTGCAGGAGCCCCTAATATTGCTCCAGTAAGTCCCAGATCTCCATTGCCATCATTTAGATTAACAATATTACTTACACCGCCACCCGTCCTAGTAGTGGTTGGAATTAATTCCTCAGTCAATATTTCTGCAAAAGCGCCCCCTATCTGTTCCCAAGTTCCTCCGGGAGAGCCATGTAAAAATCTTAATGTCTCAGGCCAGTTCTTGGCTGGTGTTTCTTCGGGTGCTCCACCGCCAAAGTATCCGCTAGTATACATGTAGACTGTTAGTAGTGCAATAACGATTAAGATAGCGACAATAATACCAATAGTTTTTGTAGAAATATTATTCAATGTATCACCTAAAACATGTTCTAGCTCGTTATATTTAGAATTTTAAAAATTTAATTTTTTCGCAAAATAATATATGACATTGAAAGATGATAATAAAAGTTTTCTATAAAATTAAATCTTTCAATATCAAATATCATTATTAATAAGTTAAATTAATTTTGTAACTAATTATGAATTTTTCTCTAATAGAAGATACTTGTGTTTTATAAGTTATTTCTACCTAATTCTAATGGGCTATTTCTTATGATTAAGAAAAGTTCTATCTTAGAATTGATTATTAAAAGTAATAATGTGTATGTGAAGTATAATATTCTAAATAATATTTTATAAGGATATTAGTATAATTAGTGATCAATATAGTTCTAATTGACGGATTTATATCTAATTATTAAATACTAAGATAGAATAACTAATTTTGTTTATATATGATGATACATTATTTAAATTATGGCTTAATTACTGTCTATGGAAATTTTAACTTGGGAAGTTAATGTAATTAGAAAAATTAAGAAATTTTGTTCATTATCTACTTGATAAAGTTATTGATATAGGGGTTTTTGTAAATTAGAATATTTAGGTGTTATAGTTGACAAGTAATGAGGAAGCGATTGAATGTACTAGGAAGTGTATTGAGAGAGGCGGGGACATTAGTCTTTGTTTTATAAATTGTGTTATTGGTGATGAATTATTATTAGAGGCTAGGAAATGGATTGATGTATTTAAAGATTTAACTATGAAAGTATCTAAACTTTATGGTTTCACTAATGTTTTATTTAGTAGGGAATTTGGTAGTTTCATTAGAGATCCAAGGCTTCATCTACGTAAAAAACTATTTATATATACTCATGATCTGCGTAGAGGGAGGCTTAAACCAGAGGATTATGGTCCAAGAGCTGCTGCAGCACTCCGGACTAGTTTAAGAACTAATCTCCGTACACTTTATCAAAACTGGGCATTTATGGGAATAATATATAACTTGTATCGTGATGGTGTTTATGTAGTATATCCAGAGTATAAAGTATTGAGTCTAGAGCGTAGCGGTAAACAAAGACTTAGATGGATACCTCCTAATCTAGTTCTCGATATACCTGGTATTGGCAGTCTTAGTTTTTTCATAGAGGTTCCACGTCCACTTGCATGGGAAGATTCAAGCGATCTCCGTGAGTCTTGGAAACTCTATACTGCTTTGAGACCAGATATAATGGTTTACGGTGGCAGAGTCATGGATATAGTTGATATAAATTCTAATCCGCCTATTAAGAAACCGGATATAATCATTGAATGTAAGGAACTTATAGACTGGTATGCTCGGATAAGGGATGTACGTGGACCATTAGCTAAACCATTGACGGCTGAGGAATGGCGTAATCTATGGATTCAGGGTTTATGGGATGGATTGGCTGATGTTCTTGGTGTAACGAGGAGGGAGGCTATTGAAGAAGTTAAGAAGAGAAAAGGGATTAGGCTTAATGAGGTTAAGATCGTTGAGCTCTATAGGAGTGTCTATAATCCTAAGGAAATGATCCTTATATCTAAATATGGTGTTCCAAATGGGATCAGGAGACAATTAGAAGGCCATGATATTATTGTAATAGATAACGTAGGGTTTGATATTGATGCACTTAGTGAAGTAGCTGATAGAATTAAAAAGTATGCAAGGCATCCTGATGAATATATTTTCAAGATAAGGGATCATGAAGTTGCTGAACTAATTCATAGAATAATAGAGCTATTAGATAGTGGAAGAATATCATTGAATGAATTAAAGTACTTAATTGAGTCATATATTTCAACGTAGAGATCTATAGAAAAAGCGTATAAACTACTATTATTGTCTAATGTACATAGAACTTTGACCGGAGGCTGATCGGGATGAAGATAAAGATCTTGCTTCTGTTCTCTTTAATAACTCTATCTCTTGCATCACCTCCGATCTATTCCATGAACGATATATCTTATGAGAAGATATATTCAACAGTTGTTTATGCCCCTGCTGTAACTAGTGAAGAAGGCGGTACAGGAGTATTATCAAAAGTTACGTTATATATTGCTTACCCAGGTAATGGTAGAGTATTCTTTACAGCTAATCCATTAACTGAACTTGATACTCAGGCTACTGCTAGAATAGCTGCTTTTGTAGCTGCAAGTCTTGCTGGAGTGAATTACTATGACTATGACTACTATGTTATTATGGAGAGTAATACAATGATTGTTGGAGGCCCAAGTGCTGGTGCATTAATGACGATAGGATTTCTATCTTTACTACTGAATAAGACAATATATCCAAATGTAACAATGACGGGAATGATATATCCTGATGGAATGATAGGTCCTGTTGGAGGTCTTAAAGGAAAACTTGAAGCAGTCGCTAGTGCTGGTTTTAAGGCATTCCTCATACCTCTTGGCGAGAGAGTCGTTACAGTACCTAATGTTACTATAAGGAGGTATCCATGGGGTATCTATAGAAGTGTGACATACTATCAATTAGACCTTGTGGAATATGGTAAGAGCCTTGGTGTACAAGTAATTGAAGTAGCATCCATACGTGAAGCATTCAAATACTTTACAGGATATGATCTTAGATGCAAGTATAGTAATATATCATTTAATTTAAGTACGGACCTAAAAGATATATTCATTAAGCATGCAAATGAATTATTGGATGATGCAAGGAACAATATTGAATCTACACGAGCTCTTCTAAATAATCTAGTGCCACGCTACAGATCATACGTATCTAACTTAATTAGTAATGTTGAGGATATGATTAGCGTAGCTGAATCATATCTTAGTGAAGGATATGTTCTACTTGCGGTAAACAATGCTTTTAGAGCCGACTACATGTCTGTATATACTAATTGGCTAGCCAATGTACTAATAGATCGAAATGCCATTAATGACTATGTTGATACTGTAAATAATACATTGATTAATGTATCGAAGCAAATAGATAATTTATTAAGTAGGTACTATGGCTCAAATGAAATTGACTTATCTAAACTAGAGCTCTTAATAGCTATAGATATTAGGCTTTTAGATGCACAATATAGTTTCTCTAATGCATTAAATAGGATCAACAGCGGTGTTGTAGACGCATTATCTGATCTTTCATATAGTTATATGAGAGCTAAATCAGTGGCCTTATGGAGTGAGTTATTCAATAGTGTAGAAAGCAATATTTTAATTAATAAGACAAATATTTACCCAGCATCAATAATGCTGTATAGTATAGCTGATAACGTATTATCCTATGCCTTAACATTAGCACAAGACCTTGGCACAAGACCTGATTTACTAGATAGAGCCATGGAATATATGGAAAAAGCTAATTCGGCTTACCAAGAAAACGACACACTTGCATTTATAGGCGAGTTACTATATGCAACATCATATTCAACACTAGCCATATATAGAATGTTCTCTCTAGGCTCGAATATCGATAGAGAATTAGCACATTACTTAGCTAATGAATCAAGTTACATAATGTGTTGTCTACAGATCTCATCATTCATATCAATATACTATATCAACTATGGAGATGAAGCCTTAGATAATAATGAGTATACTGATGCATATATCTCATACACAATGTCAATACTATATTCAAGGCTCTCATGGCTAATTAGGCAGAATACAACACTAAACATGGTATTAGTACAGAGTAATCCATATACTCCAATAAAGATTCCGCAGACCAATAAAGTTAATGTACCAACAACTAATAATCTACAATGGCTATTAATAGGTATAGTAATAGGATTGTGTATAGCCTTAATACCATTAGTAATAATGTATAGTAAAAAGCGTGAAGTAAAGCCATTAGTTCAGGAGAGAATTGATATATCGGAGGAAATTCATGAATCCCATGCCGTGAGAGAGAAACACGGTGAAGAAGATCAGGAGTAGTTTTAACTATTAATTTGATCAAGTATTTCTTGATTATAGTGTTTTACCATAGAATTTAGGTTAAGATAATGATCTGGTTCTTTTTCGTTCAATTTTTACGATTATGCCTCGTTCTTTAAAGAACACCATTAGTTCATCTAAGAGTTTTTCAAAGGATGGTACTTTATCCGGCTCAATAACATATCCATTGATCACTAGTTTAAGCTTAGGCGATCTAGTTAGCTCCATGATATGGGTTAATGAAGTAGATGCATTTTCAGTTAATTTAAAGCCTTTATCTATTAAGTACTTGATTATATCTATGATATCGTATAGGACTATAAAACTAAGTTTTTCACCTTTAGGAGAATACCATATAGGATCAAGTATTCTAGTAATAGTCTTACTAGGTATTTCAGCAATAATTATAGATTCAAGATCATGGTAATCGAATGAAACTTTACATTCAACAAGATCAACTATATCAATATTACCTACATCCTTTTCATGAAAAGATATCCTAAGTACATACCTATGTTCGCCAGCTTCAAGCTCGAATCTATGCTCAAGATCAAATATGGCTTTTTCAAGGTTTATCTCTATATAAGCTTCACCAGTACATTCAAAGTATCTTATTCTCCAACCACTTTTATCTATTACATATTTATGTATAGTCTTCATCCATGGATAAAATCTAATAACATCACTAGTTTTTATGGATTCAAAAACCCCTTTAACTCTAATTCTAATACTACTAGACAAGGACTTCATACACCTATGTCTAAACTATAACCTTATACCTACTATAACCATATTTTGACATAAGAGCATTAAACTCTCTCTTCCCCAAAACAGTCACAACTTCAATATATGATCCATGAAAAGCAGATACAACAGCACATTTATCTGAAACATAGATATATAGATCCTTCTGTTTGTCATAAACTATTTGTTCCGGATTGCTGATAGTGTCATAGACAAATTTTAAATCAATAGCTCGCTCCTTAATTCTCCGTAATGCATGCTTGGATAATTTTATTTCAAGTCTTTTCATCATCCATCATCTATAAACTATCCATTAAAACAAATAACGTCTCTTCATATATTATAACCATTATCGACATCTAGATTAAAAGATTTATATATTGATATGTATATACGGTTTCTACAGATTTTCTAAAGCTTAGAAAGATCTTTTTTGTGTATCCTACTCATTTAAAACTAATAATATATTTAAGAAAGTAAAATCAACTCTAATGATTATTCATATATTATTGTTTTTCAGTATTATATATTGAAGGACTGAATTGAAAATTGTACGTAATATTGTAGCCATTATATTAGTGTTAGTAATTATCTCTTTCACGAGCATCAATGCACAGTCTCATCCATATAATGATGTTAAAGAGAAAATAATTGTTATTTCAATTCATAATAGCTCATATGACTATGTTTATGTGAATAGTTATATCTACCATTTAATTACTTCAAAGGATTCGGCAATATACCTGACTATGTATATATTAACTTATTGAAGAAGATGAACAATAGCATTTCAGCATTAACTGATAATTATTTCTATAAGGCTTTTGCTAATGATACTAGGAATCTACTAAGTAATATAGGTATAGATGTATACGATATTCATGTAAGCTTAGACTTAGTTGTTATTTATGCCTTTAATGGTTCTATGATTAACAGATTAGACGACAATATTATTAATAATATATTTGATCTCTATATGAAGTATAATCTAAGGAATGAGTTATTGGCAACTCATTGGCCGAGTTATGAACCAGAACTAGGTCCTTACAAGGATGAAATTGCTAATATGGATAGGGACACAATAAGGAAATTCTTTAGGATAATAGTCATTAAAATGGTTGTATCTAGAGAAGAATATATTAATTATTATAATGAGACAGTTAATATATTACTCGCTCTCTCCCGCCAAGAAGATCGTCCACGATGGCTATATGCTATCGGAGAATCCATAACAGGTGCAGTATCTATAGAAGTATGTAGTGATGTATTATCTGAATATGGTTTAAGTGAAAAAGACGTTATAGAATTTCTAAGAAGCACGGTAAATAATAATTATCCATCAGAAATCATATTCCGCCAGAAATGTAGTAACATAGATTTCCTCATTGAAACTAGCAATACCAATAATACAAATTATAATAGTCAATTATTATATCTAATCATGATCATTAGTATTATTGTGATTATATGCGTAATACTTTATGTTAAGAGCAGGATCTCCAGATAATATTTGATATAATGTATGGATAAAACTTACGGCGTTATTAGTTAGTATAGGCTATTAGAATAATAGTATATGCTAATGCATCTATAAATAAGATGAATCCTTCAATTTTATTTTATATAATGTGCTTATTAAGTGCTGATTAGTTGATCCCTGCATTTCTATTAAGTTTTAAGCGAGATCTAAATTAAAATAATCCTTTTTTAAATGATGAAATTTTCATTTTAAATTTTAAAGATGTCTAAGCAATAAGAATATATCCATCATTTTCTAAAATATCAATACGTGGGAAGATGAAAATATCAATAAATGTTATTAACATTGTGAGCCTATTCTACTTCTTTATATTATTTGTAGGACTTACTTCTGTTAATGCTTATAGTCAATCCCAAGTTTATATCGATCGTGATCTTGTTCAAGATATTCCATCATACAATAATGCTAGCTGGAGAATTTTTATCTTTAATATAAGTTATAGTAGTCATGATATATTTTATTTAAATTCCTATGTTTATGATTGGGGACCTAATGCGAGTTTTAAGGATATAGTCCGTGACCCAGTATCTAGAGAGCTTAAGAGGTTTTTGAGAAAGATAAACAATTACCAAATACCTATCTATAGTAAGGACAATAAGATAGCATTGAAGAAATTGATGAGTGAAATAAAAGATCTACTTAGGAACTATGGAATATATGTTAATGATATAAGATTAGGCCTAGATCTTCTAATTATAAGGGTATTCAAGGGATCATTGATCGAAAATTTAGACGATATTGTGATAGATAAGATCTTTAATATTTACATAAAATACTCTGATCTTAGAAAAGAATTAGCTATAAGATGGGCGGATTATTTATGTAAGGAAATACAAGGATGTAAATATTATGATATAATGCCTGTGGCCTTTGACATAATAAATATGAGTATTGATGAGATCCGTGACCGTTTTAAGATAATTGTAGTTGAAATGCTTGTGACTGAGGATGAATATTATAGGTATTTTAATGAGACGGTAAATAAACTATACAACCTACTTGGAAATGGTACTTCATCTTGTTGTGTGTTTACTGGAGGTGATGAGTCACTACTTGGAGCTGTAATGGTTGATATGGCGATTAATAAGTTACAGGAACGAGGTCTAGATATAAAGGATGCTATAAGGTGTCTGAGAAAAGCAATAGGTAGCTACTATCCTTTACATATTAATGTTTATTTCAATAATATGGTATATCTTCCATTACCTAGAGAACATGGTAGTACTCGTCCTATTATTTATTTATTCATTCCTCTTGCTTTAATCTCTATCTTGGCTATATATGTAGGGTTACATAGTAGGAGGAATAGGAAGATTAGGGAAAAATACTTCATTAGATAGCTAATGTTTTTACTCAATATTTGTTGACTTCATAACATTTAATGAATGAACATGTATATAGGGGCCGTATAAACAAATATATCCCTTTAAGATTCATTAGTTCTTGAATAAATAATATGAGGAGTCCGGATTTTTGACCAAGATCTATGGTGATCAAAGGAGATTAAGGGTTATGAGGATCTTTGATCCTTGGAATAACCCATTGTGTACTTGTCCTTTAAAGTATAGTCTTCATCCATATACTGGATGTAGTCATGGATGTCTATACTGTTATGCTACAGCATATATTGGTAGGAGGCCTAGTTCTCCTAAGAAGGATTTTTGGAAGAGGCTAAGGCATGATCTTAGATTTGTTAATAGAGAATTAATTATAGAATTAAGTACTAGTTCTGATCCCTATCCTCCTATAGAGGAATGGCTTTATTTAACTCGTGGTGCTTTAGAAATACTTGCTTCAAATAATATGAAGATACTAATAACTACAAAGTCTGATCTTGTTGTTAGGGATATAGATGTACTAATGAGTACTCCTTCTGCTGTTATGATAACTATTACTTCTCTCGACAAAGACCTCGTTAAAAAGTTGGAGCCTGGTGCTCCTTCTCCTGATCGGAGGATAGATGCTATAAGGATTCTTAGTGAGAATAAAGTGCCTGTTGGTGTTAGGATAGATCCTGTTATTCCGGGGCTTAATGATGATCCATATATGCTTAGGGAATTGGTTCAAGTGGTTGTAGATGCTGGTGCTATGCATATTGTTACTTCAACGTATAAGGCTAGGCCAGATAATTTTGGGAGAATGGTAAAGGCTTTTCCAGATCTAAGTAGTTATTGGAGAAGGCTGTATTATGAAGAAGGTAGTAAAGTACATG
>CAZITZ010000006.1:8396-13374 GCA_964542295.1 uncultured Desulfurococcaceae archaeon | reverse complement strand
GATCTAAGTAGTTATTGGAGAAGGCTGTATTATGAAGAAGGTAGTAAAGTACATGGCTATCGTTATCTAAGACAAGGCATTAGAAGAGAATTATTAAAGCCAATTGTTACAGAGGCTAGAAAACACGGTATAACATATGCAACATGTAGAGAAGGCTTTCTAGGCAAGGAATACTTCAATTCTCCAAGTTGTGATGGCTCCCATTTAATAAAATATAGTCTCAAATATGAAGAGGATCATGGATCCATAAGGAAATCATATAGGCTTCTATAATTGTCTCTTTTAACACGATCTTCTTCATCTAATGAGTCTTCAAGCCTCAATAATTTCTTCTTAAATTCTATACCAATACTATAGCCTCCCAGCTTAAGATTTTTCATAACAACTCTATGACAAGGTATAATCACTAAATCCTTGTTCTTACCCAGTATTCCTCCAATAAGCCTTGGAGATACGTCCAGTAGTCTAGCTAAATCACCATATGTAGTGACTTCGCCCATACCAAGTAATTGTATGAGAGTATAAGTAGCTTCAGAAAGTTCGTCTATACTAGGCTTTCTTATACAGCTATTTTTAACATCCCACAGGGGTATTGTCAAGCAATATCACCGGGTAATGGAGGCGTCAGTAAGCTCACCCGTATCTTCATCCCATCGTAGTCTGTCTAAGCGAGGAGGCTCTTCATCCAGTATATATTTAATGTGGTTTCTGGGTTATGAATTTATTATTTAAATGTCTAACTGATTAAAAATAGATCTCTTGGTAATTATTAATCTAGGAATTCTGATAGGAGTGATGATAAGTTGGCAAAGACAAAGAAAGACCCATTAAGGGAGAGACTTGGTATTATTTATTGGGAACTCCTTGAGAAAATGAATAATGTTGCACAGGTATCTATTAGAAAGAATGTTATAAGGATTAAGGCTAGTGATCCATATACTGCATGGAATATTATTGAAGAGTATTGCGAGGATCCAGTAATTATTAATGCACATAAATCTGGGAACAGATACTATGTTAAGCTTTACTGTACACCTAAAAATGTTCATATGGAGTTCATTGCTGAAGGACAGATAAGGATATTTTATCTAGATCCATTTTTAGCATTATTTAAAGATGAAGTATTTATTGTAGGATAATTACTGTAAATATATTTTTAAATAATATATTAAGTTCAGTATTATTATCTGACCTTAGAACCTGGTTTAACTGGCTTTTCAACAGTTAATAAAACTGGTATACCATCTTCATTATCAGCTGCTAAAAGCATGCCCTGACTAACATATCCACGGAATTTCTTTGGTTTTAGATTAGCTACTACGACAATATATTTATTCTTAAGATCCTCTGGACTATACCATAAACCAAGTCCAGCAACTAATTGTCTTTCCCCAAGTTCTCCAAGATCTACTATAAGTTTTATCAACTTATTAGAACCAGGTATTCTTTCTGCCTCTTTTACATAGCCTATTCTTAGATCAATTTTCATGAATTCATCAATACCTATATACTCACCCGACACTTTCTATTCACCATCCAACTATATTCATAGACATTGTTTATAAACACTATTCATCAATACATTTCACTAGACATCCTATAACTATAATTGGCCCGTTGCGTATAAGAATCTAATAGTACTAGATTAAACTTTATCTAGGGCTAGAGTTTATGGCAAATACTAAAATATTCACAAATAAGATGAGGTTTTATTTAATAATATTTATAATTGTAATGATACTTATTTCATCATGTATAAGCTATGTCTTGTTCTACTTTAATCGAAGCAGTAATTCTCTAAGAAGATATTTCTATATCGAATCTTATGAATCTGATCGCCTCATAAGTCTGGCTAATAACTTGTCTAGAATTGATTTAATGAATAATGATATTAATGAGTATTTTTTATGGATTCAAAAAGCCTTATTAAGTGATGAATTATATGGATCTGCTTATCAAGGTAATCCAAGTCTTTTTACAATTGAAATGGACTATAACCGTACTAGGTTAGAAGATTTTCTAGAGCATAACCTAAATGTATATATGGCTACTATAAAATTCTCACAAGGTTTCGAATACATTATTTCATTGATTATAAATGATGATGGTAAGGCCTTATTTATTGTACATACTAGATTATACGATCCAATTAAATGGGCTGATCTAATAAATTACTTTGGCAAGCTATTTAATATGTATAATGCTGTTCCATTTAAGGTTAATAGGTCGCCTCCATTTAATTGGAGCTATGTTTTATGGAGATATTATCTAGATGGTAAGGGATCTTATGTTGTAATGAATAATACTAAGTACCCTATCGACGCAGTCATTTTGATTGATGAAACACCTCTTCTTAGGGATATTCATGGAAGATATCTTGATGTTATTGAGGATATATGGGCATCATTAGTGAGAAGTAAGATGTTATGGCTTGGCATTAGATTGATTCATCCAAGTAGAGCCTCACTTGAAGATATTTATGAATATGCAATTAATCTAGGCGTTAAAGCTTCAATTGAGGGCCTTAGTTATTGTTATGATGAAAGAAGTGTTTACCAATATGGTGTATCAGGCATACACCTAATTGGTTGCGGAGTATGTGAAGAATATACATTAGCTTCAATGAACTTTCTCTCCATCTCATTAGCAATACCTTCTATAATATTGATAGTAAGTGATGAAGAGGCAAGTCATGCTATAACAAGTGTACTAATACCATCAGAAATAGACATGTATGGTCTACTATTAAATAATGATTATTCCGGAGATGGATTACCTGAGAAAATAATTAAAGTTGTTGATACAGCTCAAGTTTCCATTAATGAATTTTATACAAGATATGTAGATAATGGGAGTCTTCAAATAAATGACTTGTATTTAAGAATATATGATCCTATCTATTGGGCTTATCCATTACAGCATGAAAAGATGATCTATGACATATATTGGAGTGGACCAAGTTTCTTACAGCCTCTTCCCTATGGAAACATTACATGGAATATAATGCATAGATTATTTATTAAGGTATATCCGCCCGCGAGTACTATAGAAAAGAAATTATTTAGAAATCTATATCTTTGGCATCTATATGGATGTAGACGAAGATATATTGGTGAATCTAAGTATAAGTACCCCATACCTCCTATTTCTCCATCGCCTGATCCAAAGATAAAGAGCTATTACGTTAATTATAGTTTTGTAAATAGATTCATTACTTGTAAAAATCCAGTTAATCTCACATTACCAGTGGGCAAATATTTTGTCTCTATTGGGAAATTACATAACACAAGTCTATTGATTAATGTTAGTTACGTGATTTTAGAAACAAAGGCTGTAAGAGATATAGTAGTGTATTTTGATATGAAGATATTTATTAAAATTAATACATCTCTAATAGACCTCATATATCCACCATTTACTTATGGTCAGGTAGGAGGATTTGGGAAACTCAAGTTTTATGGAATAACAATTAATTACAGATCGGATTCTGTCAAAGTTACAGCTCACTTAAGATATAATGGGACTAGATTCAATTATTTATTAAATGACTATATTGTAGGTTCTTTATCTATTAATACAGCTTATGGAAACATCGTAATCATTGTAAAGATCCTTAGAAATTCCAATATATCAGTAGACACATCTATTTACACGACATGAGAACTATGAATAGGGACCAATATTGATTGTTGACATAGATAAATGGAAGGAGAGAAAGTATGAGTTTTGGAATAGGCTGTGGGAGGATCTTGAAATAGGTTATTTAGATGAGGATCTATTGCCTTTACTAGTAGAGTTTAATCTTAGACCCGATACTTATACACTAAGTAGTTGTAGTGGGAGAATAGTAATCGTTGATTCCTTAAAGCCTTGGGCAAGAGAAAAAACTAATGTTATATTTAAGAAGCATCATCCAATAAAGATTAATGAATTAATTGATGTAATTAAAAAGCCTTTTGTACATAGGCTTTGGCTTATTGTTTCTGGACCAATAATACATGTATCAGTAAATAATCTTAAATCAGCAATAGATACGCTAAGACTTGCACGTGAAGCTGGATTTAAACATAGTGGTATTTTGTCAATTAATAAAGTTAAAGGGATCATTCTTGAATTATTAACTGGCGTCAAAATGATTCATTTATTGAAAGATCCAAGTGGGTATCAAGTCTGTGCTAATGATATTCCTTCATTAATTAAAGTAGCTAATGAAATATTGTTAGATGGAAAGAAAATGTTTAATCAACTTTATCAAGTACTTAAAATGAATAGACCTGATGAACTTGATAAATATGTATTAGATGATCTATTTAAAAGAGAATTATTATGGATCATTAAATAATTTAACCTCTATCACTAGTATCGAGTCATTTATGCATTCATGTTATGATAGCTGATCATGGAAGTAAAGTGGGTAGAAAAATCAATATAGTATTAATTAGAAACTCTATGGTTTACAGACAGCATATACCTCTATAGAAGCATTTGTCTTTGTCCTAACCCTATAAATTCCAGGAACTTCGATTTTATATTTCCCGTTAAATGTACATACTTCTTCCCAACTCAGCATAGGCTTTGATGCTATAATGCTGTAATACGGTGTCAATCTCTCTAGTATCAGTTCTACACTTACTGGTTTAGAGATTATGAAGCATTCATTAAATACTAGTATAGGTGTAAATGATGTAAATCCAAGTTCATTAATAAGCTCCTCTTCCCTATATCTTCCACTTCCAACCCTAATTAGATACGGAACATGTTTTGGTAGTGGTAATTGTAATTCAAAGAAGCCCAAATACCATTGGATAAGAACCCTATTTATATAAAAAGCATCTGCTCGGTTAGATGCCTGTACTCCATAATCCATTACATATCCAAACCAACCAGATCTCATTGTATTATGTAGAGCACCTGTTATTAGGATTAGAAATGTATGTTTAGGGAACTTACCGCTTGATATAATTACTCTTTCATCAAT
>CAZITZ010000006.1:0-8296 GCA_964542295.1 uncultured Desulfurococcaceae archaeon | reverse complement strand
CTATTTGAAATAAACCAGATCCTATTTTCTGAATCTATTGCCGCTCCTATTATCCCTTTAACTGGTAATTCTAATTTCTTAAGAAGCCCTAGATTATTTAGATCCCTTATCTCTATAATGTTTTCACCTGTAGTCACATAAAGGCATTCATTTTCTGCATCAATATATAGTTCAAAACCACCCCATCTATACGATGTTAGTGTTTCAGCAACTAAGGATCCGTTTCTAAATTTAGCTAGACCGTAGAATCCAGGGTTCTTAGCACTATGAATACCTGCAATTATTTCTTCGGGATCTAAAGGATTATATTGTGCATCTGAAACATCAAGGAAAATAGCATTTGGATATTTAGATGGATGATATTTGTGAAGACCTATTCCAAAGCCCTTACCCAATAGACTTATCATTATTCTACTCCCACGTACCTTATCAAATTATAATTTGAATCTAAGAGTTAAAATGATGAGGCTGCATCAAGGACTTTATGTGATTTATAGTAGTTAACTTATACCATGATATAAGTATGTTAGAAATGTCTATGTATGAATGGTTCTTTTAATAGAAACAATTAAATGTAGACACATAGCTTAGATTATAAGAAGCTAGTGAGTGGTGATAATTATGCCTGAAAAGATCGTGTCCTATGTACTAATTGTTGTAAGTATTGGTAAGGAATTTGATGTTTTAAATAAGATTAGAGATTTACCTGGAGTTACTGAGGCAGTTGTTGTTTATGGAGAATATGATCTTGTTGTCCGGATTGAAGCTGATAACATGAAGGTTATTGATAATGTAGTTACGAGTATTAGAAACATACCTAGTGTTCTAAGAACTGTTACTCTAATTGGCTATGTAGAACAATAGAGGAAATATATTTTCAAGAAATATACTATGCTCTAAATATTTTTCATATCATATACTACACTATATATTAATATCTCTAAAACTTAATCTACTATTCTAAGGGGATAAGAAGTAATGTATGTGTATGTTGCTAATGTGTTAAAGGATGAAATGATTGGTAAAGAAGCTAGGCTTCGTGGATGGATATATAGGCATCGTATCGTAGGTAAAAAGGCATTTATAGTATTGAGAGATAGTACTGGGATCATACAATGTGTTATTGATTCAAAAAAGGCTCCACAAGCTTATGCATTAGCTGAGCAATTAGGTGTTGAAAGCAGTATTGAAGTATTTGGAATTGTTAAGAAAGAGCCACGTGCACCAACTGGTTATGAGCTACATGTATCCGATCTTAAAGTTTATGGTTATTCAAGGGACTTCCCGATCAAGGGTGGTGAAGGCATAGACTATCTCTTAGACAATCGCCACCTATGGATCCGTAGCCGTAAGCTAACAACTGTTATGAAGATTAAACATACAGTACTAAAAGCAGCTAGAGAATGGTTACTAGACAATGGATGGTGGGAAGTTACACCACCAATACTTACGGCATCAGCTTGTGAGGGTGGAGCTACACTCTTTGAAGTAAAATACTTTGATCGGAATGCATATTTAAGCCAGAGTGCCCAGCTTTATCTCGAAGTACTGATCTATAGTCTTGAGAAAGTATGGAGTATTACACCAAGTTTTCGAGCCGAGAAGAGCCGTACCCGTAGACACTTAGCAGAGTATTGGCATCTTGAACTCGAAGCTGCATGGTATACTATGGAGGATATGATGAGGGTATCTGAGGAACTAGTATCATACATTATAGAACGTGTCCTCGAGGAGAATAAAGCTGAGCTAGAGTTTCTCAAGAGGGATCTAACGATACTCAAGAACTCGATCGAGACTCCTTATCCAAGAATAAAGTATGATGAAGCTATAGATATTCTTCAGAAAAAGGGTATATCCATAGAATGGGGGGACGATCTTGGTGCTGATGAAGAACGTGTACTTACAATGGAGTTTGATAAGCCATTCTTCGTAACACATTTCCCTAAGCAGATTAAGAGTTTTTATATGAAGCTTGAAAGGGATCGGCCGGAGGTAGTTAGAGGCTTTGATCTATTGGCTCCAGAGGGTTATGGCGAGATCATTGGTGGTAGTGAGAGGGAGGATGACTATGATAAGCTTTATCAGAGAATAGTTGAGGAAGGCTATGATCCAAAGGACTATAAGTGGTATCTTGATCTTCGGAAATACGGTAGTGTACCACATAGCGGCTTCGGCTTAGGTATTGAGAGAATGGTTATGTGGATCGCTGGCCTCGATCATATCCGTGACGCAATACCGTTCCCTAGATTTCGTGGAAGGATATATCCATAAGATATCTTCTTATAACCCGTTATGTATTTAAGATCTTAATATCCTATATACTACTTAGTGTAGAAAGTTCTATGGTGGTAACTAGGCATTGGATATAAAGTTACCAAGTGAATGGATAGAGAAGGCTAGGTTCTTCCATGAAGAGGCTAAGAGGCATTATGGTGAAGGGGTATATTGGTATACGTGTTTTGCATCGCATCAAGCTGTAGAGTTTTATCTTAAGGCCTTTATACTTGCATTAACGGGATTACATCCTTTTACACATGATCTTGTAGAGTTACTAGACGCTATAAAGAGCATAGGTTATCATGTACCAGAAGAACTGTACGTGTACGCTGATGCATTAACACCACACTACACTATGGCCCGGTATCCCGGAAGAAAGCCTATCAGATACAATAAGGATCTTGGTAGGAGGTGTCTTGAATATGCAGAAAAGATCATTACATGGATTAAGGAGAAGGCTTCTAAAACACGCAATGACTAAGAAGATGAATGAAGAACAATTGCTTATAGAGTATATAGAAAGAATTAAAAGGAATTATCCTAGATCGACAATCATATTATTTGGATCAAGAGCTAAAGGTGGACAATTACCGTATAGCGATTACGATATAGCTGTTGTATTGGAGAATATTGATGATAAGCTGGAAATGACTATAAAACTTAGAAGACTTAAACCCCACGGCCTAGACTTGGATCTGATAGTACTGGATAAACGGGAACTAGAGGATCCCATGATAAAGGCTATGCTGGGAGAGAAGAGGATCTTATATGATGGCTTGAGTATAAGGTTTTAGTCTATATTCTATAACCATGTATTTGGTGAACTATATGTGTAATAAATTATGTGATGTACCTAATCTATTAAGGAAAATGCATGGAGAGATAGATACTTCTTCATTTATAGCTACACATGTCCGTGATAAAGAATTATTTGAGTTTATTATCGCTGTTATGCTTAGCCAAAACACTAGCGATAAAAATGCTATAAGAGCTTATAAGGGTCTTAGGAAGTTATTGGATGGATCTATAGAACCTGAAAAGGTTCTTGAGAAAACATTTAATGATATAGCCAATGCTATAAGACCAGCTGGCATGCATTATCAAAGAGCTAAAAGAATTATTGAATTAGCTAAACTATTTAGGAATAGAGAATTTGTTAATAAAATAGTTAATGATATCATTAATATGGATGTTGAAGAGGCTAGAAAACTCTTAACTAGTCTTCCAGGCATAGGTGTAAAGACAGCTGATGTAGTATTACTCATGTATTTTGGTAAACCAACATTTCCTGTAGATACGCATATAACTCGTATCACTAAAAGACTTGGTTATTTAGATAAATATGATTATGAAAGTATACGTAGATTTTGGATGGATATAATTAATCCAAGAAATTATCTTGAAATACATCTTCTCCTTATAACCCATGGTAGAAGAATATGTAAGTCTAGAAACCCACTATGTAATAAATGCTTACTTTCTAGATTATGCAAGTATTATGCGGGCAAGAATATATTGTAGTCTAGATTATCCCTGAAAATATTGGTTACTAACTTCATTTTCTAAACATATAATTTATAGGATTAATTGACACTTATATGTAATATGCATAGATGTTAGGATATAAATGAAAGTTTTATATATGGTTAACAATGTTAAAACATGTATAGGAATACATCGTACATTATAATACTACTTGGAGGATGAGAACATGGATATTATAAGTGCTCTTACATCTCCATTACCATTTGTAGGATTTAGCATTTATCAATTAATAATATTCATTATATCATTAGTAATAGGTATCCTCATAGTTAAGGTAATTGCAAATATATTGAAGAGAACTCTTGAGAAGGCTAAGACACCGCCATTAATAACTGGATTACTAGTAAGTATTATAAAGTCCATTGGCTACATAGTAGTAATTCTCTCTGTCTTACCAATTATAGGAGTTGATACAAGTACTGTTGGCTTAGGCTTATCTGCTATAATTGGTTTGATTCTAGGCTTTGGATTACAAGATACATGGGCTAATATGGCTGCTGGTGTATGGCTTGCAGTTATAAGACCATTCGATAAGGGAGATTATGTTGAAGTAGCTGGATACTCTGGTGTTGTAGAAGGCATAGGTGTTATGTCTACGATCTTGAAGACATGGGATAACGTAGTTATAACTATACCTAATAAGAATATATGGGGAGCTCCAATAGTCAATTACTCACGTGAACCCATACGAAGAATAACATTGAATATAGGAGTTGCTTATGGAACCGATCTTGATAAGGCAATAAATGTTGCTATGCAAGTCATTAAGAATAATCCTAAAGTTCTGTCTAATCCAGAGCCAGCAGTTGTTGTAACTGAATTAGGGGACTCATCTATAAACCTACAATTACGTGCTTGGGTTAAGAAGGAGGATTTTGGCGCTACTAAAGCAGATTTGATAATGACTATATATAAAGAATTTGTAAAAGCAGGAATAGAAATACCATTCCCACAGCTTGATGTACATATCAGAGACATGCCAGAATAAACCTTAATTAAAATAGCTACATTCATCATTTTTGAATTAATTATTTAATATTTTTAGAGTCTTAAATGTTGACTATAATAATCTTCTATACTCTAATTATATTATGAATAAATGCATATAGTTTATGTCGAGGATAGAGAATTGCCTAGGGATCGAGAGCCTTTATTGAGGAGAATTGCAAAAGAATTGTTTGGCGAGGATTTTTCAAATAAGATTTGGAAACGAATAGAGATTATTGGTGATATTGCAGTAATTAGAGTACCGTTTTGGCTTAAACCAGATGATTTAAAGCCTTTAGCTAATGCGATACTTGAGAGAATACCATATGTAAAGAGTGTATGGGCTGGTTTACCTGGAGTTGCTGGTGAATACAGGCTCAGGAAATATGTACATTTAGCTGGTGAACCAAGAAGTGAGACTATATATAGGGAGCATGGCTGTTCATTTAAGCTAGATATTACAAAAACATATGTATCGCCAAGACTCAATTATGAGCATGGTAGAATAGCGAGGCTTGTCCGTAAGGGAGAAGTTATTACAAATATGTTTGCAGGAGTAGGTCTCTTCTCAATAATTATTGCTAAAAAAGCCTCTCCAAGTAAGGTATATAGTATCGATATTAATCCATGGGCTTATAAATATATGGTTGAGAACATACATTTGAATAAGGTAAGCGATATTGTAGTACCGCTTCTTGGCGATGCAGCAAAAGTTATTGAAGAAAAACTTACTAATACAAGCGATCGAGTGCTCATGCCATTGCCGGAATTAGCGCTTGAATACTTAAGGTATGCTATCATGGCGCTTAAGAATGGTAAGGGAATAATACATGTATATCTTCACGTTGATGCTGCAAAGAACGAGAATCCGTATGAAAAGGCAGAAGATAAGCTGTATAATAAACTTGATGAGCTCGGTGTTAATGGTGAAGTGATCTTTAAGAGAAAGGTAAGAATGATTGGGCCTAGAAAGTATCAAATCGTGCTAGATGTTGTTATAAAAAAGTAGCTTAGACAATAACATGATAAGACTATTTACACCAACAGCCATCTTCACCATTATCGCCGAAATCTCCATTGCTTGTGCATGAGTATCTTGTGAATTCTCCTGCTCCAATAGCATTAACATCTATTGTTAAATCATTATAGACTATTACACCAGTCCAATGGATAAATGCTCTTCCCCAAGCATATACTCCGTCTTTATCCCACCAAGTACCATGTCCCCTAATCCAACGAGTAGGCCAATAACTAATTACTTCACCAGTTAAATTGATGTATCCATCTTCAAACTCTCCATATAATATAAATTTACTAGGCTGTATACTTCCATCGTCATATAATTGAAAATTTGTAATGTCGATAGTGAGCTCTTTGTCCGGGATGTATATTCTAATTTGGTGTTCAGTAGGGTACCCTGGATTCCATGGTGAAGGATTAACTGAACTAGATATCATTATATTCAACTCGTCTTGGTTGATAACCATACATGAGAATGATAGTGGTGGTCCAAAGACATTGTATGCAGACTCTGATAGATAGACTCTATGAGATGCTCTATCAAATATGAAAAATCCTTGGTACATATGTATGCTACCCATATAGTATATTTTAGCCTCCATTTCACAGATATCCCAGAATCCACTCCACAGATCGGCGTCTCTTGTTTCAGCATATATTCCATGAATAATATATGAGCTATTCCATTCGCCAATCCACATAGGTACACTAATTACATGTGCATTTATTGATAATAGGGCTCTCTTATCCTCTAGATCTATTATTTTATGAATCCATGTTCTATTATCAGGTACATATGTTATGTATTGAAGAATATTGCCAGATGTATCATATTGATACACGGTAGGGTAGTTAAATAATTTTCCATCATCATAGTATAATGGCCCGGCAAACACTATGTCTAGTACATGCCATTCACCATTAATGAATATTCGAGGCCTAAACCTACCTTCCCAAGGAGCTAAGGGAAGTCTTCCCTGATAAGCAAAGTATCTTCCATAGCTATCTTTTCCTACAGCTATAATTATGAAGCAACTAAGCTTCCACTTCGGATCGTTTCTTGGATAGACAAGGTATCCTTTATCTGATAGGGCAAATACGGTACCAATTGGTACAAAGTCCCATGGCGTAGGTTCTCTATTAATATATAGTGTATTGTTCATTATGTCAAATTCTAATGGTGAAAGCTCAGGCCTTAATACTGCATTATCCAATTCATTGGAGGCATCTTTTAGTAATTCCCACGCCTTATCAATATTACCCTTTAGATAATAGTATTTTGATGATAATAATAGATATTGTGCATATATTACGTCATATCCTTCGATATTCATTGAAATAGACTTACTCCATAATTCTCTAAGTACAGTATTATAGTCTTCATCAATATTAATCCCAGTACTTGTTGTAGTTGTTGATTGTGATTGGGTTGAGATAGTAGATGTACTAAAAGGTGTTGTATTGTTTGTCATATTATCGTTTTTAGCAACCTCTGGATAGAGTGATATTATATAGAACACTACTGGTAACAATACTATTAGTAATAATATCAGAGACAACATCAACTTATTAGTTAAGCTTTTCATTGAGGACCCCTAAGGGTTCTTCTATTGTTCCATTTTTATAAGGGCTCTCTTGGAATAATATTAGAAACAATTTGAAACGCTTTGAAACGATCACCCGATAATGATGCGTCATAGAAAAATAATTTTAGTATAATATGATTTTTTATCTTTGAAAAATAGTTTAAAAATAGATATAGTTGTATCTTTTATTTAGAAAGTTCTTCTAGAATCTTATTTAATGCTTTCTTAACTGTTAATCCTGGTAAGATATATAATTTTATACCAGCCTGTTGTAGTGCCATATGAGCATTAGGCCCTGGACTGGGGCCAACAACAATATCTATTCCCATATCAACGAGTTTTTGTACAGCCCTAATACCAGCTCCACTAGCAGCTCTTGCTCCAGGATTTTCAATAACGTCTACAGATGATATATTGCCCTCATTATCAATCTCTACTATTGTAAATGTCTGAGCCCTACCAAATCTTTCTGCTATTTTATCGTCTAAACCTCCTTTGCTAGTCGTAAAGGCTATTTTCATAGGCACTGGTTTCACCTATGGAATATATTATAGTTATAGAATATAGGTTTACCTAACCTAACTTCTCGGTTTTATAATGACTGGTATAAACGGCTCTATTTTCTCAGGAATATGTTCTAGTCTCCAACTCTTCCAATTCCTCACTATAGTCAATAACCTATTAGCAATCTCCATAATTCCCTTAGTGATATCGCTATTTGGATAAGCATAAATGACCGGTTTACCCATTGTCATAGATTTAGGTACAGAATCGTCATAAGGTAATAATCCTAATAGCTCAATATTCTCTTTCCTAGCATATTCGATGATCTCTGATACAAATTTTTCGTTCAAATCATACTTATTTACAATAAGCGTTGA
>CAZITZ010000005.1:24123-26081 GCA_964542295.1 uncultured Desulfurococcaceae archaeon | reverse complement strand
ATACCTCGTGTTGACTGGGCCCTCATAGTAAATGATCTATTAATTAATGTAATGAAGATCGATCCAAAGCGTTCATCTGCCATATTAAGTGCCATTGTTGAGGGCAAGATAGATAGTTTAAATGCTGAGAAAATATTATTAAATAGGGATCTTGCTATATTAGCTAATGTTATTGAACTAGTTACTTCATCTCCTAATTATTCTAAGCTATATGATCTCTTAATTAGAGGCAGCATATTATTTAGTCTTAAAGGTTATGGAACTACATTCCAAAATATGTATGGAGGACTAGTATTATCAATAATATCATACCTTGTATCTACAGGTAGGCTTCAGAGATCACTTATAATTGTTGATGAAGCATGGAGGATCATGAGAATAAGGTCTTTTAGAACTCTAGTAAAGGAGGGTAGGAGCAAAGGTGTTGGTATAATCTATGCTGTTCAGAATATTGAAGATATACCGGAAGATATACTTGATAACACAAATACGATCATAGCTTTTGGATCATATAGTGATAATTATATTGATAAGATTAGGAGAGTACTTGGATTAAATAGACAGTATCTTGAGAAAATGAAACATTTATCAGTAGGTGAAGCAGTTATGATTACATCAATTGATCCACATCCTCTAGTAATCAGGATAGAGCCGCCGAGTAAATTGGAGGAGAAGATTAAAGCCTCTAAGAAAATAAAATATATCATAGAATGATGATTGGTGGGCTTTTACAGACCCAACTAAACTCTTGGGTATGAAGAGTGCGGTCGTAGCTGAAGGTTTTGGTGGAAATACTAATTAGCTACGAATATATAATGGGTTGAATATGTTGTTAAAATGGTGTAGGAGGTGAATAGTGGTGGGTGGAAGACAAAGGACAAGTTTGTTTCTGACAAAGGAGAAGAAAACAACAACTGCAGAGACGAAGCAGACAAAGAGCAGGAGAAAAGGAAAGAAGAGATAGGTCTCTATAAGCGTAAAATTGATTCAATTATTTTCCTTCCAGACTCATTATTGATAAATGAACCTAGTCTTCGAGAGAAAACCTATAAGTATTTACAAATTATTCGTTCCCTCTCCATATTTCGTGTAAATAAGCTTGTTATATATCATGATCCATTACTTGATATCGAGCCACGATATGATAAAGAGTTAATAATGAAGCTTCATAACTACTACTTGATACCTCCCTACTTACGCAAGAAACTTATTCCTATAGATCCTATGTTAAAATATGTTGGTGCCGCTCCACCTCTTAGACTACTTATACATAGTGTAGGAAGTAAACCAGTGATTGGCGAGTATAGGCAAGGATATGTTGAGAAAAAACATAGTAGTTATGTACTAGTTGATGCTGGTCTTAAAAAGCTGGTTAGGGTAAAATGCATAGATGAATGTCCTTCTAGAGAAAAAGTAATTCCTTTTAAACTAACAAGTACTAGGCCTCTTGAGGGTGAATATAGAAAGTTATATCATTCAATACTATATACTGGTCCTATACTGGAATACATAGATGATCTTTTTAGAGGAATAAAGAAGTTAAGAGATAATGAATACTACTTAATGGCAACAAGTAAATATGGTAAGAAGGTCTGCTTAAACCTGCTTTTGTCATTAAGGAAATCGTTTAGAGAGCTATATAGGGGTATTGTGGTACTTTTTGGTGCACCTTATTACGGGTTATATGAGATATTTAGAGGTTATGGTAAATCATTGGAGGAGTACGTAGATATAGTTATAAACATCCTTCCAAATCAAGGTACAAAGACAGTGAGAACGGAGGAAGCACTACACTCAACACTGTCAATAATAAATCTAATAATTTAAATGCATAGAGTTTAATACACCCAATCCCGGTTAAACCATAATACTAGCATTAGGTGGCATGGAATGGGTCATCGTAAGAAGAGTGCTCCAAGAAGAGGTAGTTTAGGAGTTAGGCCTAGGAAGAGGGCAGC
>CAZITZ010000005.1:22782-24023 GCA_964542295.1 uncultured Desulfurococcaceae archaeon | reverse complement strand
TATTCTAAGAACCCATTTGTAGGTAGAGATGTAGATGATATTGTTAGGCAATATCTTAAGGGTCTTAGAAAGAAGATTCCAAGCATTGTTAAAGAGGATGAGAAGGAGAAGTATAAGTATAAGTTTCTAGAAGGTAATTGGGAGGCTAAGCTCGAGAAAATATTTAGTGTAGAACTAGATGATGTTAGAGTTATTGCTTCAACAATACCTGTTGTAACGGGTGTTGGCAAGAAGAAGCCTGAGATACTTGAGATTAGAATTGGTGGTGGTAAAGAATTTCAGCAGAGGCTAGACTATGCAAGAAACATAATTGGAGGTATTGTAGGGGCTAAGGAGGTATTTAGAGAAGGCCAGTTTATAGACGTTATAGGCGTTACTAAGGGTAAAGGGTTCCAAGGTGTTATAAAGAGATTTGGTGTAAAGGAGTTGCCTAGATGGCATAAGCACCGTAAGGGTAGTAGGAAAGTAGGTACACGTAGCCCTGGATTTGGCACAATAAGTACTGTTCCACAGCCGGGTCAAATGGGCTTTCATAGAAGGACTGAATACAATAAGAGGATCATTAGGATAGGAGACAATGGCTTAGAAGTTACTCCCGCAGGCGGTTTCCCAGGATACGGGATTGTTAAGACTGCTTACATGCTTATACAAGGTTCAATCATAGGTGCTAGAAAAAGACTACTAGTACTAAGACATCCTATCCGCCCACCAGACTGGGCTCCAGAAGGCCCACCACAAATAGTCTACCTAAGTCTTACAAGTAAGCAAAGCGCCTAAACAATGGGGTGTATGATATGGTCTGGACAATAATTTATACGCTCAAGCTTGAGGGGTTAAAGGTGCCAGTTTATGGAGTTGATGGAGAGCCTATTGGCGAGTCTGAACTTCCAGAGATATTCTCTCTAATGATTAGGAAAGACTTGATTAGAAGAGCGTTTCATTCAGCTTTCACTGCAAGACTGCAGCCTAAGGGCAGAGATCCATTAGCTGGTAAAAGAACTACGGCTAGAAGCTGGGGTGTAGGACATGGAATGGCCCGTGTACCAAGGCTACCTAATGGACGTGCGGCATTCATATCATTTGCTCGCGGCGGACACCGTGCATTCCCACCGAGACCTGATAAGAGGATTCATGAAGAGATTAATAGGAAGGAGATGGCATATGCAATTGCATCAGCATTAGCTGCTACTGCTAAACCAGAGTTTGTTAGAGCACGTGGACACATATTTAGTACTGAAAAC
>CAZITZ010000005.1:0-22682 GCA_964542295.1 uncultured Desulfurococcaceae archaeon | reverse complement strand
CTGCTAAACCAGAGTTTGTTAGAGCACGTGGACACATATTTAGTACTGAAAACTTACCCATAGTTGTCGATGACGGTGTTGAAGAAGGTATTACTAAGGCTAGGGATGCCCGTGAATTCCTTAAGAAGATTGGTGTTTGGGAGGATATTGAGAGGGCTAGGAGAAAGACTAGGATCAGGGCTGGTCGCGGTAAGATGCGTGGTAGGAGATATATTGAGCCCCGTAGTGTACTGTTTGTATTGAACAGTGTCTCTAGTGGGTTTGCGCTAGCCGTTAGAAATATGCCCGGTGTAGATGTTACAACACCTAATTTGCTGAACATACTGTACTTAGCTCCAGGAGGTATTCCTGGTAGATTAACGGTATATGCTAGGTCTGCTCTAGAAGCTATTGCATCGAAATATAAGGTGGTCACATTATGAGTGATCCATATAAGATAATTATTAGACCTGTTCATACAGAGAAGGCTATTAATCTCATAGAGAAGGAGAATACACTGACTTTAATAGTTGATAGAAAGGCTACTAAGGGAGATATTAAGAGAGCTGTAGAACTTATATTTGGAGTAAAAGTTGAAAAGGTAAGGACGCTAATAACACCTCGTGGTGAGAAGAAAGCTTATGTGAAGCTATCACCAGAGTATAAGGCATCTGACGTAGCTGCACATCTAGGACTAATCTAATGAGGTGTTCATATATGGGTAAACGTATACTCGTACAAAGAGCTGGTAGGGGTTCACCAACATTTCGTAACCGTGGGCACCTTAGAGTAGGTCCTGCAAGATATCCTCCTATAGACATTAGTACTACACTGAAAGGAAGAGTAGTAGATCTATTACATGATCCGGGTAGATGGGTTCCATTGGCAAAGATAATATTAGAGAATGGTGTAGAATTTTTAACACCTGCTGTTGAAGGAATGTATGTTGGACAAATAATAACAGTAGGTCCTGGTGCTGAGGCTAAGAATGGGAATATATTACCAATAGGATCTATTCCTGAAGGAACACAAATCTCCAATATAGAAGTTAGACCGGGTGACGGAGGTAAATTAGTTAGATCCAGTGGTGCATACGCTGTTATTGTAGGTAGAAGTGGAAGGAAAACACTTGTCCAATTACCTAGTGGTAAAATCAAGGAAATACCTAATAATGCAAGGGCAACAATAGGTGTAATAGCTGGCGGCGGCCGACCTGAAAAACCATTATTAAAAGCTGGCGCATCATTTTATAAGTGGAGAGTTAAAGCTCATAAATGGCCTCGTGTACGTGGCGTAGCTATGAATGCTGTAAGCCATCCACATGGTGGTGGAAGCCATCAAAGTGTATCATTCCCATCTACAGTGTCTCGTACAGCGCCACCTGGTAGAAAAGTAGGACACATTGCTGCGAGAAGAACAGGTAGACGTAAAGGCTAATTCTTTTAAATATATGTTTTAATACTATAATGTCCTATAAATAAATTGATCCTATTATAACTTTTAAAATGAATGATTAAAACAGTTATCATACATGGGGTCATATTCTAAAGTATTCTTTAAACAATGTTTAATGTATCATTGAACATTATTAAAAATAAACCTCATAACACCAATATATATTGACGTAAAGATTTAAAAATAATTATTTATAGAAAATATACATGAAAATAAAGGATGAATTTATGAGGTGGAATCATATGCCCAAGTGTCCAAAGTGTGGAGCAGAGGTAGACAAGCCAATTAAGACCTGGGTACTAGCCCCTAAGGGCAGGAAAGGTGTCGTAATCGGTCTTTACAAGTGTCCAAATGGCCACTACTTCAGAGCTAAGGCTGAGTAACCAGGTCATTAATGTATTTTTTCAAAACCAATGTATTTTTTAATTAGCTTGATTCCTCTTCTTACAAGATGTTCCTTCTTTCTTGGAAAATGTATTATTATTCTCTCTGATACTGTATTTAAGATTAGTATAAATTCGTTGTCTACTATTTTATGTCTTAGTGCTCTTATATCTTTATACGATACATTTATGCATGTCTCGATAGTACCTCTTTTAATTCTTATATTTTTTACCATATCATCTATTATATGGCTATATCTATGTCTTCTTATATCTAGTTTTTCAAATGTCTTGCATAGAATTAATTCTGTCTCTTTAAATTCAACTATATAATATTCTTTACCATAGCCATGAATATATGCTCCATAAATCTTTATTGATGAACCCATAGTGCATTCTCCATATTTATAGAGGTTATTAGGGATAATAATGTATACCACTTAGTGAATAATTTATATGGGTATGGTCTAATGGACAGTAATTTCGATCCAGTGATCAAGAAAGTATACGAAATTTATGGTCAAGTCATTGAAGAGTTTAAGCCCGTGCGAAATCCAGAAATAATGATACGTGAACTTAGGAATAAATATAAGTTACTTGTTAAGCCAAGAATTGTATATATAACGATAGCTGCTTTCTTAAATAATCGACCAGTATTATTTGAAGGTCCCCCGGGAACAGGGAAAACTGAGATTGGAGAGGCTATTTTGAGCTTATGGGCTGGTAAAACAGCATTTGTATTGCCATGTAGTGAAAATTATGACGAATATCGTGTCATAGGAGATTTTCATCCAGTTATGGCCATGTCAAAAGGTTTTAATGAAGAAAG
Organism: uncultured Desulfurococcaceae archaeon; assembly: GCA_964542295.1. Lineage (GTDB taxonomy): Archaea > Thermoproteota > Thermoprotei_A > Sulfolobales > Desulfurococcaceae > CAZHDB01. The sequence goes on along the minus strand of CAZITZ010000005.1, from coordinate 20,036 downwards.
CTTTATTCCAAGGCCTTTACTTGCAGCACTCATCCTAGACACTGGCGTATTAATTGATGAGGTGCGTAGAAGTAGTGAGGAATTTCAGAATATGCTTCTTGATATAATTGATAAGAGAAGGATCATTGTACCAGAACTTAAAAGAGTATATAGGCAGAGAGGAATAGGATTTCAAGTTATATTAACGAGTAATCCAGAAGATATAGCACAAAACGAACTTAGTGATGCATTCTTAAGACGTGTTGTTAGAATAAGGTTTACATATCCATCTCCAGAGGAAGAGGTAGAGATTCTTAAGATAAGGCTTGGAGAGGGATACTATAGTGTTCCACGTGAATATATAGGTAAAGTTCTTGATGTAATAAATTATCTCAGAAAACATGCTATATATAAGCCTGGTCCATCAGATACTGTATCTTGGACTATGCTTGCTATAAAGATAGCTAAAGCTAAAGGCTCTAAGATTGTCTCAATAGACGATCTTGCCGAGGCAGGCGAAGCTATTTTAATAAAAAATATTGAGGATGAGGATCTTGTTAGAGAGGCAATTGGAAAGTATCTTAAGAGATAATGTTTGGAAAAAGGTATTACTTGTAAACAATTTTCTAAATGAACAAGGCTACAAAATAGCAGTATCACAAACTATAAATCTCTATGAAATACTTTTGACATATTTACTACTTAAGAAAGCAAATGAGTTGAGTGTAGATGAAATTATAGATGTTACAATGTCGGTTTATACCAATATTAAGTGGAATGATGAACTCATAGATAAATTGTATAAATATCTTTCTGGCAAATCAAAATATCCATTATATCTTACTGAGAGAAGTATTCAAAAGATTTCTTCAAAAATAAGATTTGGCAAAGAAATTAGTATAAGAAAAATATTTGAAGGTAGACTCTCTAAGAGTGATGTTGAGACATATGTATTGTTTAGGAAAACAGGCATCATTAGAAAGGATCGTTATGGTAGACTTAAAGCTGTTAAATATAATGAATATAAGAGATTATCTCGTAAATTATATGAAGATACGGTTTCTCTAAATGATATTATGATGTATGCTGATGAAATACCGACTGAATTATGGAGCCTATTAATTACTGATGAAAGGTTAGAAGAGGCTGATCTTAAGCAATTAATAGATATAGCTGATCGACTTAGATCATCAAGTAATGTTTCTTTAAAGAGGAAAGTATTAGATAAAATAGCTAATAATATAGATGTTGCCGATAAACTTAGATCGTGGGAGAAGAAAGTAATTGCAAGCCTTGTTAGAGAAACTGGATATACAAATCTAAATTTACTGGTTAAGGTATGGGATAAGCTCGGAATAGATAGGCTAAGAACTTTTGGTATAGATGAGATCATATCTATGATCAAGACAATACCTCTTCAAGATAGACAAAAAATAGTTTCTAGGATAGTTAAAAAAGCTAGTTCTAGGGACATAGACAAGTTATTAAATTCACTTGATCTAATATCATTTAAGAGTTCCTCTTACTCAATGGATCCACGTATTAAATCTGTTTATAATTTAGCTAATGCTCTTTCTAACTATATAGATTACATGATTACATACGATAAGTCTTTTTTAGAGTATAGTAGTTATTTTTCTGATAAAGTTGACCCAAGATATTTGCCACATAGGTTTAGACCCATATATGAATCCATAATTAATATGGATCAAAGGATATTTTTAACAAAGGCTATATTGCATGAATATCCTTCACTACTTGAATATGTATTAACAAGAGCTATTAGTCTAAGATCTCTAGGTTATAGTAATGATGTTATAAATAGAGCCCTACATCTCGGATTAAGAATTTTAAGATATATTGTGGGCAAAGTACATAAAAGTAGTAGGAAGGTTAAAGTTACATATAGATCTAGTAAAATAGATCTACGAGGGACGATCTATAATGTTATTAGATTAAATTATGAAGAAAGATATTTTGATTGGAAAAAAGAGCCAAACATAATCGTTCTTTTAGATACTAGTGGTTCTATGTTTAATCATTCCTTATGGGCAATATGCTCTCTTGCAACATTTATCTATAGAATAAACTATGTACTATTGTTTTCCGAAAATGTAGATATTGTAAGAATTAGAAGACATTCAATGCATCTCCTCTATAAATTCTTAAAAAGCATTATAGAACATGGATTTAAAGGATATACGAATATAGAGTTAGCGATCTCTAAGGCTTTATCACTTGCTCGGAAGAAAACATTTTACATCCTCATAAGCGATCTTAAGCAAACAGTTAAAGGAAATCCATTGAAGCCTATAGGTGAATTATTAAAAAGAGGTCATAAACTTCTTGTTATAGCTCCACAAAATTATGATAGAGAACTTGCACACTCCATAGAGTCCTTAGGGGGAAATGTTATAATTGTTAAATCACCATTTGATATACCATATGTCTTTAGAAGAAAGCTAAGTTTAAAAAGTAACTTTCTTAAAGGAGGATAAGAGGCTATAGTAGTAGCGTGGAATAGTGTGAGGGAAGAAGAGACATGTCGATATCGATAGAGATCCCGCCGGAATGGAAGAAATTTAGATATCGTGGAAAGACTTTGGAAGAGCTACTTGAAATGCCAATGGATGAGTTAATAGATCTATTTCCTGCTAGACAGAGAAGAAGTCTTAAACGCGGATTAACGGAAGCGCAGGTCAAGCTTCTTGCTAAGATTAGGAAAGCTAGACAACTTATTGGCCAGGGTAAGAGAGTGATCATAAAAACTCATGTACGTGATATGATTATTTTACCTGAAATGGTTGGTTTAACTGTTGCAGTGTATAACGGTAGGGAGTTCATACCGGTTCGTATAACGCCGGAAATGATAGGTCATTATCTAGGTGAATTTAGTCCAACGTGTAAGCGTGTACAGCATGGTGAACCTGGTTTAAAGGCTACTCGTAGCAGTATGTATGTATCACTTAAGTAGAGGTGATTAGTGGATATGCCTACATGGCATTATAGCTATAAAGTTAGGGATGAGAGTAAGATTGCTAAGGCAGTATTATGGGATGCAGACGTATCTGTTAAAGACATGAGAGAAGTTGTTAATGCTATAAAGGGTATGAAGGTTGATGATGCCATAGAGTTTCTGAAAAAGGTTGTTGAGAAGAAGGAGCCTATACCGTTCAAGAGGTATAAGGGTAAAATAGCTCATAAGAGAGGTATGGGTGCCAAGTGGAAATGGCCTAGTGGTAGATATCCTGTGAAAGCGGCAAAGTATGTTATTAGATTACTTGAGAATGTAAGGAATAATGCTGAGGATAAGGGTCTTGATGCATCAAAACTTGTTATAGAACATATAGCAGCTCATAAAGGTATAACTCTTAAGCGTTGGATGCCTCGTGCATTCGGCAGAGCCACACCTAAGTTTGACCGTAGATCTAATGTTGAAGTAGTTGTTAAGGAGGTCTAAAGCCATGCCTGGCCCACGTATTAAGGAGTATTTCCTAATATATAGTATGACAAAGGTTATGATTGATGAATTTTTAGCTAACTACTTCTATAATGCTGGTTATGCAGGTCTAGATCTATATAAAACTCCTACAGGCTATCGTATAGTTATTTATGCAGAGTATCCAGGAAGAATAATTGGCCGCGGAGGAGCTGTTATACGTAAATTATCAACTGTTTTACAGAAAAGGTTTGGTCTTGAAAATCCCAACATCACGGTTTTACCTGTTCCTGATCCTGATCTTAATGCTCGTGTAATAGCTTTCCGGATAGTACGTGCCCTCGAGAAGGAGATACCTTATCGTAGAGTTGCACTAGCGATGCTTAGAAGGATCATGGGTGCAGGCGCCATTGGAGCAGAGATCGTTATTAGTGGTAAGTTGCGCTCTGAAAGAGCAAGGTATGTAAAACTTAAAGCTGGAAAGATCTATAAGGCTGGCGAGCAGGTAGAATATATAGTTGATCGTGCTGTAGCAAAAGCTCTTCTTAAACGAGGAGTTTATGGTGTAGAAGTAACAATCGTTAAACCAGGCATACCTCCAGCCGATCATGTATCTATACGTGAGGTTAAGCCTGAAGAGTTAGAGGAGTTTAAGACTATAGAAGTTTCGTCAAAAGGAGGTGGTTCTAGCGGATGAAACCGGGCGATATACGTAAAATGGACCCTGAGGAACGACTTAGAAAACTTGCCGAGCTCCGGCTAGAACTTATTAAGCTTAGAATGCAGGCTAGAGTAGGTACTTTGTCTAATACTGCTCGCATAAGAAATATACGGCGTGACATAGCTAGAATACTAACAATTATGAGAGAGGAGGAACTCGCTGGAGAAGAGGTTTTTGAAGAGGAAGAGTGAGGTCTTTTGAAACATACGCGTAAGAACATATTTTACCATGAATTAATAGGCTTATATATTCGTATACTAGAACATACGGATCCTTCTCTTGTATCTGTCAGTGGTATAGTCGTTGATGAAACATTAAAGACTCTTGTTATTGAGACAAGGGATGGACGTAGAAAAAGAGTTTTAAAGGAAAATGGAGTTTACCAATTTAGGCTCCCAAGTGGGGAGAAAGTAATAATTAGGGGGTCTCAGATTTTAGGGAGACCAGAGGATAGATTAAAGAATATAGTGAAATGAGGCGTATAAACCATGACTGTAAGAAATATTGGTATCCCGGGGATTGAGCCTCCGAAGAATAGATGCGATGATCCTAAATGTCCATGGCATGGCCATTTAAAGGTACGTGGAGCAATTATAACTGGTACTGTTATTAGTGCTAAAATGCATAGAACCGTCGTCGTCCGCCATGATTATCTATTTTATGTACGAAAGTATAAGAGGTATGAGAAGAGACATACAAAGATACATGCTCATAATCCACCATGTATTAATGCCCAAGAAGGTGATGTAGTTATTGTAGGTGAGACCAGACCTTTATCTAAGACCGTACACTTTGTTGTACTTGGTGTTGTTAAGAGAGCTGAGGAGAGGGGTGGTAAATAAATATGCCTAAGAAAGGTAAGGCGGGTAAACCAGCACTTGCTAGACGCCGTATAAATACAGGTTTGCAAGTCGGTTCATATGTACGTGTAGCCGATAATAGTGGTGCTAAAGAAGTACAGATAATTGGTGTGCCAGGTTATAAAGGTAGGCTACGCCGTATACCGCCAGCTGGTATAGGCGATCTCGTTGTTGTAACTGTTAAGAAAGGTACTCCGGAGATGAGGAAACAAGTTGTTAAAGCAATTATTGTTAGGCAGCGAAGACCTTTTAGGAGACCTGATGGTACATGGGTTGCTTTTGAAGATAATGCTGTTGTAATAGTTACTCCTGAGGGCAATCCTAAGGGTAGTGAAATACGTGGCCCCATTGCTAGAGAAGCTGCTGAAAGATGGCCTCAAATAGCTAATATAGCTACGATAATTGTTTAGGAGGTGTTTATTTCATGGCTTTAACTAGTTCACATAAGCCTAGTAAACAGAGGAAGGCATTCTTTAACGCTCCATTACATATAAGACATAAATTCATGTCTGCTCCTCTATCACCTGATCTTCGTGAGAAGTATGGAATACGTAATTTACCTGTTAGAAAAGGAGATACTGTAAAGGTTATGAGGGGTAAGTGGGCTGGTCACGAAGGCAAAGTTGTTCGTGTTGATTTAAAGCATATTAGGATCTTTATTGAAGGTGTACAGTTTAAGAAGCCTGATGGAACCCCCGTTTATTACCCGATACACCCATCAAAGGTTATGATTGTTAAGTTAGATCTAAGTGATCCTATGCGTAGACGAGTTATTGAAAGAAAGCAGAAGGCTAAAAAAGAAGTAATTACTGAAGTAAAGGAGGTAAAGGAGAGCGAGGAGAAAAAGAAAGTATTAGAGGAGAAAGAAGAGGAGGGTTGATGAGATATGGCTAGAATGGGTGGTAAGAAGCATCTTAAATCATTAGTTGCTCCGGCTTTCTGGCCCATACTTAGAAAAGAATATACATGGACTGTAAAGCCTTCACCGGGACCTCATCCGATCGAACGGGCTATTCCACTACTAATACTTGTTAGAGATATATTGGGCTACGCAAAAACAGCTCGTGAAGCCCGTAGACTTATTGCTGAAGGACACTTTAAGGTTGATGGAAGAGTTAGGAGGAATTATAAGTATCCAGTCGGACTTATGGATGTACTGGAAATAGTTGACACTAAAGAAACATACAGAGTAATACCGGTTCCAGTGAAAGTTCTAGGTCTTGTAAAGATATCTAAGGAAGAAGCAGGGTTTAAGCTTTGCCGTATAGAGGATAAAACAACTATTAGGGGAGGACATATACAACTGAGCCTACATGATGGTAGGAACTATATAATACGTGTATCTGATCCCACGAATCCAGTTGAGGATGTTTTTAATACTCTAGGAGTTGTTAAACTAGCGATTCCTAAACAAGAGATACTTGATTATATTCCATTAAAAGAAGGTGTATTATCGATCATTATTGGTGGACGTAATGTTGGCAGAGTAGGTAGGGTAATAGAGATACATCGTGGTGTTCGTAGATTTAGAAGTATAGTTACATTAGAAGATAAGAATGGCAATAAGTTCCAAACAAGCCTTGAATATATATTCCCTATAGGTATGGATAGACCATTGATAACACTGCCTGAAGGTGCTTGGTAGTGGCTATAAGTGATTATGTGCCAAATATTGATGAGATTATTGGGAAATGGAATAAGCAGCCAATGTTACGTCCAAGAATAGCTAAGGTAACTGTAAACATTAGTGTTGGTGCAGCTACTGAAAGATTAGGCAAGGCTATAAGAGTTATTGAGGAACTTACTGGCCAGAAACCTGTACCTAGGAGAGCTAGGAGAACAATTAAGGATTTTGGTATACGTAAGGGTGAGAATATAGCTGCTAAGGTAACATTACGTGGTGAAAAGGCTATAGAGTTTCTTAAGAAGGCATTTGAGGCTATAGGCTATAAACTTAAGGCTTCAAGTTTTGATGAATTTGGTAATGTATCATTTGGTATTAAGGAGCATATATTGATTCCTGGAGTAAAGTATGATCCAGAGATTGGTGTTTTCGGAATGGATGTAGCAATAACTTTTGAAAGACCCGGTTTCCGTGTACTGCGTAGGCGTAGATGTAGAAAACAAAGTATTCCACGTAGACACCGTGTTACAAAGGAAGAGGCTATGGTATACCTATATAAGGTATTTGGAGTTGATATAGTCTAGGATTAGGTGGGTGGATAGAATGGGTAAATATAGGCCTCCTAAGAAACATAGATTTGGCAAGGGATCTCGGAAATGTAGGAGATGTGGTTCTAGAGATGCTGTTATACAGAAGTATGGGCTTTACCTTTGTAGACAATGTTTCCGTGAAGTAGCTGCTAGTCTTGGTTTTAAGAAATATAATTAATTCTGTATGGCCTAAGTTTATTAATCTCTATACCCAGTCTTAATGCCTACTAGATAGTGGAAGAGGTACATATAGTGTGGTGCAGAAGCTATGGTGATGCTTGATACATTGGCAAATGCTCTGGCAGCTATATGGAATGCTGAGACGAGGGCAAAGCCAGAGGTACTTATATGGCCTGCATCTAAACTCATAATTAATGTATTACGTGTCATGCAGCGTGAAGGATACATTGGTGAATTTGAATACATAGATGATGGTAGATGGGGTAAGATAAAGGTACAGCTACTAGGTAGGATTAATAAATGTGGCGTTATAAAGCCTAGATTACCAGTAAAATATATTGATCTTGAAAAGATGCCTCATTGGCTAAGGAAGTATCTTCCGTCAAGAGATATAGGTATACTTATAATATCCACATCTAGAGGCGTATTATCTCATCGCGAGGCTCTTGAGAAGAGAATAGGCGGTGTCCTACTAGCGTATGTATACTAGCTTAACCGGGTGGCTGATATGGCTAAGACTATACATATAGTCGAGGAAGTAGAGATCCCTGAAAATGTAAGTGTAGAAGTTAATGGATATACGGTAAAGGTCTCTGGGCCTAAAGGTGAGCTTACTAGAGACTTTAGTCATGCCCGTGGCATTATGCTTAGAAGAGAAAATAATAAGATTATTGTCGAGGCATATTTTGCCAATAGACGAGTTAAGGCATTAGTTGGCACGATAGCTGCTCACATAAGGAACATGATTCGCGGCGTTATCAGAGGATATAGGTATAAACTTAAAATAATATATTCACACTTCCCAATATCAGTTGTTGTTGATGAGTCTGAAAGGATAGTTAGAATTAAGAATTTCCTTGGTGAAAAAGCTGATAGAATTGCGAGGATAGTTGGTGATGATGTAAAAGTTAGGGTTAAGGGCGAGGATGTTATTGTTGAAGGCATTGATATAGAGCATGTTGGACAGACTGCAGCAAATATTGAACTTGCAACAAAAGTACGAGGTAAAGATAGACGTGTATTCTCTGATGGAATATATATCTATGATTGGGGTGAGGAGGAGTAATGAGTAGTCTACGCGATATAGATAAACTACTTAAACTACGTGAGAGGCTTAAGTCTAGGAAACCAGATTTCTATAGGCATTTATGGTGGAAGAAGCCTAAGTTCGCTAATGATCCTAAATGGAGAAAGCCTAAGGGCCTTGATAATAAGATGAGGCTTAAGCTAAAAGGTTATCCACCGATTGTTGAAGTTGGTTATAGGAGTCCTGTGCTTGTAAGAGGACTTCACCCTAGTGGACTTAAGCCAGTCACTATTTACAGTTTGAAAGATCTTGAAGACCTAGATCCAAGTAAACATATAATATATATTGGGAGAACAGTTGGTTTAAGAAAAAGAGTATTATTAGAAGAGGAAGCCCGTAAACGTGGTTTCAAAATAGCTAATCCAATGATGAGGTGAGATAGAATGGTAGATCTTAGTATTCAGAAGAGATTGGCTGCAAAAATCCTTGGTGTAGGCGAGTCTCGTATATGGATAGATCCCAATGAGATTGATCTCGTGGTTGATGCTATAACTAGGGAAGAGATTAGGAGGCTAATACATGATGGCGTTATAAGAGTTAAACCAATGCATGGAATATCTCGTGAACGTTGGAGGATAAGGCATGAGCAGAGAAAGAAAGGCCGTAGAAGAGGACATGGTAGAAGGAAAGGTGCTAGGAACGCCCGCCATGATAGTAAGGAGGATTGGATGAATCGTATCCGGAAGATTAGGAGATATCTAAGGTATTTAAGGGATCATGATATTATTGATAGGAGGACATATAGGAGACTATATAGGCTAGCTAAAGGTGGTATGTTCAGGAATCTATCAAGTCTTAAGCATTATATGAAGGAACACGGTATATTGCAAGAAGTTAGGTGAGAAGTATGGCTCGTGGCCCAAAGTATAAGGTTCCTAGGAGAAGACGGAGAGAAGGCAAAACTAATTACTATAAGAGATACCGCATGATATTGTCTAGCCATCCTAGATTCATTGTTAGGAAAACTCTAAGGCACATTATTGTACAAGTGGCGATAGCTAAGCCTGAAGGAGATCATATAGTGGCTGCTGCTCATAGCCGTGAACTTGCTAAAAAATATGGTTGGAAAGGAGGACTTGGAAATACTTCGGCCGCGTACTTAACTGGTTTACTTGCTGCATTACGTGCTTTAAAAGCTGGTATAAAGTATGCTGTGCCAGATATAGGTCTTCATGCACCGGTTAAGGGCTCTAAGGTCTTTGCAGCTATAAAGGCAGCTAATGATGTTGGTTTAAAAGTGCCTGTATCAGATGAGGTTGTACCTTCAGAGAATAGAATTCGCGGTGAACATATAGCTAGTTGGGCTAAGATTCTTAGTGAGGAAAACCCTGAGTTATTTGAGAAACGTTTCTCCCTTTATCTTTCCCGAGGCTTTAACCCAATTGATCTTCCTCCTCATTTTGAGGAGGTCAAGGAGAAGATTCTTTCAGATTATAAGGATGCAGTTGGAGGAGGTGAATAGTAGTGCCTATGAATGCTGTTGATAAAGAAGCTCTTGAGTCATGGGTTCCAAGGACTAAGGTTGGTAGACTTGTACGTGAGGGTAAGATTACTAGTCTTAAGGAAATATTCGATCGTAACTTGCCTTTGCTTGAACCTGAGATAGTTGATTATTTACTACCAGACCTTGTTTATGAGAGAATAGATGTTAACCTTGTACAAAAAGTAACTGATGCAGGCCGTGTATCACGTTTTCGAGTAGTTGTTGTCGTGGGTAATGGAGATGGTTTTGTAGGTATTGGTTCAGGCAAGGCTAGACAGTATCTTGTTGCATTGCAAAAGGCTATCCGAAACGCTAAACTTAATATAACACCTGTTCGCCGTGGTTGCGGTAGTTGGGAGTGTGCATGTGGAGAGCCTCATAGCGTGCCCTTTGTAGTATCTGGTAAGGCTGGTAGTGTCCGTATAATTCTTAAGCCAGCACCTAAAGGTACGGGTCTAGTTGCTGGCGATGTTGCTAAGAAAGTACTTAGTATGGCAGGCATTAAGGATGTATGGACACAGACTTTTGGAGAGACTAGGACAACCTATAATTTTGCTATGGCAGTTCTTGATGCTTTAAAGAATACCTATAAGTTCATATCGCCATTTGATTGGGCCAAGTGAGGGGATGTTTAGGGTGGAGAGAATGCCTCTATATGTAATAGTAAGGATTAGAGGTAGGGTTGATGTACCTCCTGATGTTGATTACACATTGAAACTTCTTAGACTACATAGGAAATTCCATGCAACATTATATCCATCAGATCTACCGGGTATTGAGGGCATGCTTAGGAAAGTAAAGGATTGGGTTACATGGGGAGAAATAGACTACAATACTCTTGTGGAATTGTTGAAGAAACGTGGTAGAATACTAGGTGATAAACCAATCACCGACGAATTTGTGAAGGAGAAACTAAGGATTAATGGTGGTGTTGAAGGACTTGCTAAGGCATTACTTGAGGGAAAAGTAAAACTTCATAAACTAAAGCTGGTGAAGCCGGTCTTTCGCTTGCATCCACCACGTGGCGGCTTTAAGAAGAGTACTAAGAGACCATATAATGATAGTGGAGAACTAGGCTATAGGGGTAAGGCTATAAATGAGCTTATAAAGAGAATGCTATAGTCTATGGAGGTGTATTGAAGTGGTTGTGCGTAGGAGAAAGAAGTCTAGGAAGCTACGTGGAAGGACAAGAACTATGGGATGGGGACGTATAGGACAACATCGTAAATCTGGTTCACGCGGTGGTTTTGGATTGGTTGGTTTCCACAAGCATAAATGGACATGGACTATAAAGTATGCTCCACACTGGTTTGGTAAACATGGATTTACACAGCCTCCAACTATTGTTGCAGAAATTAATGCTATTAATGTAGGCGAATTGGATGAGATTGCACGTGATATGCTCAGGCAAGGTATTGCTCAAAAAGAAGATAATAAGATAGTTATTGATGTCTCGGTTCTAGGATTTAACAAAGTTCTTGGTAGAGGTAAAATTACATTACCATTGAAGGTTATAACTCCCGCTATTACTGAGAGGGCAAGGGAAAAAATTGAAGCAGCTGGAGGAGAAGTAGTTATCTCAAAATAATGTAATTTCTAGGCATCATAAAATTAATATTACCTTATGATCTCTAATCTATAGGCAAACTATATAATCTATAAATCTAGTTCTCATATAGTCTAGTATGAGTAGTAGAGACAGAGGTTTCTAGGGATGGGCGTCCTTGGAGCAATGGCTAAGATCGCTGGCTATATTCCTACTGTTGAGAAACCTATACAGAAGCCTGGACTCTATGAAAGATTATTCTGGACAGCTATTGCACTCGTAGTTTACATAGTCATGGCAAATACTCCCTTATATGGTATAACACAGCAGGGAGCAGGACCTAATCTACTACTTGTAGAGATAATCTTTGCATCAAACCGTGGCACACTCATGGAGCTGGGTATAGGTCCTATAGTTACTGCTGGACTAATAATGCAAATACTTGCTGGTGCAAAGCTCATAAATATTGATTTATCTAATCCTGAGGATCGTAAAAAGTTTACTGCTGCTCAGAAGACATTTGCACTACTGTTAGCTGGTTTTGAAGCGGCTATGTATGCAGCTGCATGTAGATATTGGACTGTAACTCCTGGTACAAACCCATTCTTTGGATGTCAAGCAACTATTTATCAGAGGTTAGGTGTTGGTCTACAGCTATTCCTTGCAACGTACATGGTTATACTGCTTGACGAGATGCTTCAGAAGGGATGGGGATTAGGTAGCGGTGTTAGTCTATTTATTTTGGCTGGCGTGGCTCAGAGAATGATATGGAACACATTTTCTCCCATGGTGAATCCATTTACTGGTGAAAAGATAGGTTTTGTACCATTTCTTGTAGATCTCGCTGCAACAGGTGGAGATTGGACAAGAATGATTATGAGGAGCTATGGCAATGACCTAGTAGGCTTTATAACAACATTATCAATAATACTATTATTAGTGTATCTGGAAGGTATTAAGGTTGAGATACCTGTTACATCGCCTAGACTTAGAAGTATTAAGACTAAAATACCATTAAAATTCTTATATGTTACAAATATCCCTGTACTATTAGTAGGTATACTTTATAGTGACATTCTTGTATTTGCCAACTTAGCCAGAATGTATTTCCCAGGTGCAGGAGGCATAGCTGATCTATTAGCACAATATGATGAAACTGGTAGAAGGCTTATTGGCGGATTAGCATATTATCTTTCTCCTCCGGGAAGTATACTAAGCACGTTATCTGATCCTATAAAGGCATTCGTTTATGCCATAAGTGTTCTTGGACTAGCTACACTATTCGGTATAATGTGGGTAGAAATTTCCGGCCTAAGTGCATCAGCTCAAGCTGAAGAGCTTATGAAGTCAGGCATGGAAATACCTGGTATTAGACGTAATCCAAAGATTCTTGAGAGGATACTTGCAAGATATATTACCCCGTTAACCGTGCTTAGTTCATTAATCGTGGCATCAATAGCTGTTACAGCTGATATGCTTGGAGCTTATGGTACTGGTACTGGGATATTACTTGCTGTAGGTATAGTACAACAATATTATATGATGATAGCTTATGAGAGAACATTAGAGGCATATCCATTACTTAAGAAGATTGTTGGAGAGTAGTGATATAATGATTCTTGTCGGGGCTCTACTATTAGGTCTAGGCTTTTCCTTGATAGCTTTATACCTAGCATATTCTATTTCAAGAATAAAATTCTTTCAAGAAGCATTTGAATTTCTTGCAACATATTCTAGTGAGCCTATAGGAAAAGATAAGCGGAGTATGAGAAAGCTACGTAAGATAAAGAAGCAATTAGATAGAGCTAAAAGAAGGTTAATGCTTTTATTCTTTGTCCATTTAGCAATATTTATGTTATCATATACTGCACTTATATCAACAACTTATCTTGTGATCCCAATGCAAGATATGATTGTAAGAATCCCCATAGGGATACCCTTAATTAGTAATACTGAAGATGGATATTATATTACCCATATATTGTTTATAGTATTCATAGGTTTTATGGCTCCATCATATTTATTTGCAAGAATAGTTAAGATGACACAGCCAGCTAGATAACTTGGAAAAATACCGATAAAGCTTTTAGGCTTAAAACACTTGATATGAGAGTCTAGAGATAATGCTGTGGAGGGTCTTAAGGAATGCCTAGGCCTGGTTTAAGGACACACTCTAAAAGAAGAGTTTATAGAAGAACACCTGGTGGTAGGACAGTCATACACTATGAACCACGTAGACCAGGTATTGCTAGATGCGCTATATGTGGTAAACCGTTAAATGGTGTACCAAGACTAAGATCATCAAAACTTAGAAAACTTTCTAAAACTGGGAAGAGGCCTGAAAGACCCTATGGAGGATACATATGCCATAAATGCCTTGCTAGGGCTTTAAAGGCTTCTATTAGAGAAATAGTTTCTCTCTAGGTTAACCTAATTATTTAAATACTCTACTCATTCTCGATAGATACATAGGTGTTTAATCAAGTTGCCAGTAATAGTTGTTAGCGGACCGCCAGGTAGTGGTAAAACTACACAAGCTAAATTAGTAGCTGAATATTATGGATTAGAGTATTATTCTGCTGGAATGATATTTAGGAAAATAGCTAGAGATAGAGGTGTTTCTCTAGAAGAACTAAGTAGAATAGCTGCTAAAGATCCAAGTATTGATTTAGAGATCGATAATAAGAGTTTAGAGATCGCTAAAAAAGGAAACGTTGTTATTGACGGCCATCTAACTGCATGGATCGTATCAGAATACGCTGATCTAAGAATACTTGTCACAGCTCCGTTGCTGACCAGAATAAAGAGAATTGCTCAACGAGATAAAATACCATTTTCTAGGGCTGTTAAAGAAACAATTAATCGTGAATATTATCAAGTAATAAGGTTTATAGAATATTATGGAATCGATCCTAGAGAAACAAATGTATTTGATATTATTATTAATACTGAACAATACACGGTTGAGGAGACTTTTAATATTATAAAGAAAGCTATAGATAAAATTTTAAAGGCTAAAAACATTAGGTAGCTAGCTAGTAATAGTGAGGTGGATAAAAGATGCCAGCTATAGAAATTGGCAGGATATGTGTTAAAATTGCTGGACGTGAAGCTGGTAGAAAATGTGTTATTGTGGATATTATCGATGATAATTTTGTACTAATTACAGGTCCCAAGAGTCTGACTGGTGTAAAGCGAAGACGAGTAAATATAAAACATGTCGAGCCACTTGACAAAGTTATTGACATACCCAAAGGAGCATCTGACGAAGATGTTCTGAAGGCAATAGCTAGCGCAGGACTAACTGATTTCATGAAAGAGATAGTTAAACCAAAGCTTACCCCGGTCTAAAACATTATTTATATTATTGTAAGTATTTTATGAATATTGTTCGTTTTTATTAACTATCTATTTTAATAATAGTTAGAAGGAATATGTATATTACTATACTCTATAAAATAGTTATGAGGTATAGTAGTTATTGAGGGAGATATTATTGAGTGCTAGAGAGGGCTTAGAATTCCTAAATAAATTGATAAAGTATAGTGGTTTAGAACAGGAATGGATTATATTACGTGATGAAGAAACCGATCCAAATTATGGCATCTTACCCTATAAGAGGGAAATTAATGAGCACATAAGGAATGGTGTTATAAATATTGATAAGCCGCCAGGTCCTACAAGCCATGAAGTTGTTGCATGGATTAAACGTATGCTAGGATTAAGTAAGGCTGGACACGGAGGTACCCTTGATCCTAAAGTAACTGGTGTTCTACCAGTTGCTCTTGAGAATGCTACTAAAGTTATAGGTAATGTTGTTCATACTAGTAAGGAGTATGTGATGGTTATTCAATTTCATGAACCAGTACCTAAAGAACAGCTTGAAAAAGTCCTCGAGGAATTTACTGGAAAAATTTATCAGAAGCCACCATTAAGATCTAGTGTTAAAAGAACCATACGTATTAGGACAATACATTATATAGAACTACTTGAATATAATGGTAGATACGCATTAGTTAAGGTATGTTGTGAAGCAGGCACATATATGAGAAAATTAGCTCATGATGTGGGATTAGTTTTAGGTATTGGGGCCCATATGAGAGAGCTTCGTAGAACTAGGACGGGACCATTTAAAGAAGATAGCACTCTTGTTAGGATGCAGGAATTGTCTGAAGCTATTTATTTATGGAAAGAAGAAGGTAATGAGAAACTTCTTAGAAGGATAATATTACCTGTTGAAGTAGCTACGTGTCATCTGCCGAAAGTTGTCATTAGAGATACAGCAGTAGATGCCCTAGCTCATGGGGCACACTTAGCTGTACCAGGTATTATTAGACTTACAAACGACATAGTCAAAGGATCAAAGGTTGCAATCTATACTTTAAAAGGTGAATTAGTGGCTCTAGGACAGGCTCAATATAGTGTTAAGGAGATAGCTGGGATGAATCGTGGAATAGTTGTTAAAATAACGCGTGTTTACATGAAACCTGGTGTATATCCTTCTGTCTGGAAAAAACGTGGGGCTTGAAAAGGTGGTTAGCCAACACTATTTCTCAAAAAAGCCTTTGAGGAAAGGGAAAAAACAGTATATATCATTATTTATCCATGGATATACCTTTGAATTTTTAACATATTCCAGTTTATTTTCGGGAAAAGAAGTGGATATGGGTACTCGATTATTATTAGAAAATATAAAGATACCTGATAAAGGTAACGTATTAGATATAGGATGCGGTTATGGAGTTATAGGTATCGTATTAGCAAAGCTTAATCCTATGCTTAAAGTATATTTGGTTGACATAAATGATCTCGCTATAAAGACTGCTAAATATAATGCACAACTAAATAATGTAGCTGATCGTGTAATTGTCCTTAAAGGGAATCTATATGATCCTGTGAAAAATATAGTATTCAAGGCAATATATTCTAATCCTCCATTGTCTGCAGGTAAAAGCGTTGTTAATAAATTAATTACTGATGCAAAGAAGTACCTAGCTAATGATGGTTTTCTCCAAATAGTATTAGCTAAGGGACATGAATATTATTTAGACTTAATAGAGAAGAACTATGCTAATATAGAAAAGAAAAGTAAGAAGGGATATTTAATAATAGTGGCTTATAAATGATTAATAAATGCACTATATCGTTAACTAAAGGACAAGGCAAGTCTATACGCTTTATCTATAAACTCTATAAAGTTCTTAGGTTTTATTCTAGCTGCAATGTATAGGGTATTGTTTCTAGGCACTAATGCAATATGGTTTATTATTGAAGGATTGTTAAGTTCTTTGACAAACTTCATGAGCTTATTCAAGTAATTGGCATCTTCATAAACTAGGTAGAATCTAGTTCCTTTAATAGATACAGTATTTATTCTCATTCTTTCTATATTCTTTATTGCCCGTTTAATTCCAGTCCTATAATATCCTTTTCTAACAATATGTGCCTCTCTCGGAAAGCTTCTTTTATAGCAGAATACAAGGAAAATTCGATCATGCCTTGATGTTAAAAGCGCTATTGGAAAATACAATAAGCTTTGTCTAGGTATAAGTGTTACAGTTATTTCAACTCTATCTAGGTAATTCTTCAAAAGCTTATATACTGCACGGTAACCAACATATAATCCTATCCATTGATAGATTTTGTCCCTTGGCTTCATAATTTCCTCCATTTTGTCAGCAGTAAATGATATAAGTAATAGATTAATTTTTCTACCTCGAATAAATTGTGCAATTGCTATAAAGGCTAACAACACTAGTATTACGAATATTGTTGATGTTGTTTCATTGGTAAACACTTTGTATTAATCCTCCATAATTAATTGAGATAGGTATTTAGTTATTTTGAGCAAATTATTAATTCCAGTCGGTTCTTCGGGTAATATGGGAACTTTTAGTATTCTTATGTCTCTGAACTCATTATTTATTAGTTGAATAGCTTTTGTCTGCTCAGCAAACTTTACATTAAGTTCTTTAGGTATTACTTCTAGTTCTAAAACCTTATTAATTATTATAGCCTTAACATGTATATCGATCTTTTTAAGGAAATCATATGCTCTACGGGCTTCAAGTACAGGTAGTAGTTCTGGATTAACAACCATTACTGTAGTAGTTATCTTAGGATTTGTAAATATTTCATTCACGAATTTGACTCTTTTATAAAGGTTTCTGAGTTCTTTATAAACCGGATCTTCCTCTATAGTAGAGGCCATAACTAACTCCTTGTTGCCAATTTTAGCTTTTAATTTCTCACCATATATTTCTTCCAAAAATCTACGTCTATCTAAAATGGCCATTCTTAATTCCATCAATTTACGTATCCAAATCAGCGATATAGATGGAAGTGCCATAATCCTAATAGTAAGCCCTGTTGGAGGTGTATCAAATATAATAGTGTCATACCTTCTTTCCTTGAAATTGAATTCTATTATTTCAGAAATCTTTTCTAATGTAGCATATTCTTCTATACCTGGTGAATGTCTTAAAACGTCAATATACTTATCTAAATTAAGCACTTTTAAATATTTATAAATATCCTTGATCCTATCTGTTAGATCTTTTAAATGTTCTTGAACCATTTTATTAAAGTCTACTTCAATGCCGTATAAGTTGTCCAGTATCTCTTTGGGCTTTTCACTTAATTCAAGGCCAAACACGTCTCCTAGATTATGGGCAGGATCTAGTGATACAATTAGTGTTTTTAGGCCTTGTCTAGCCAATATTAACGAGTACGCTGCTGCACAAGTAGTCTTACCTACACCTCCTTTTCCTATGAAGAAATATACTTTAAATTTATTGCTCATTGTAAACACCTGATTTAAGTGATTTCGAATATTCCTGCCATTTCGCCTAACATATCATCGAGACGTTCACTTATTCTTGACATAGTTAATAATTCCTTAGCTATGTGTGGCAATAATTTTAAAGATATTACCGTTGGAGGACTTGGTAAACCTATGAATGAACCTAGTATAACAAGTGCAAATACATTTTCTAATTCTCTCAATTCAACCTCTATATATTCACTAGATTTTGCCTTAAATACGCCAATAATTATATTCCACGCTTTCTGCATTATTTTCTTATAGTTATTTTTTATCATCATTATTACTACCCTTTATTTTTCCTAATATCTTTATGTGTGCAGAGAAGTTTAAAACTTAATATAAAGTGATCATATCTAGCCCATTGTATTTCCACCGTATAAATATTTATAGGATCACTCTATAAGATACACAATGTTGTTAAAAGTTTTTTAGGTGGGAATATTGGGTACTACGGCCTTAATAATTATAATTGGTCTAGCAATATACTTGCTATTCTACTATACACATGGTAAATATCTTGAGAAACAAGTGGCTAAGGTAGACCCTACAAGAGAGACACCGGCTAAGAAATTATATGATGGAGTAGACTATGTACCTGCAAATAAGTATGTTCTATACGGCCATCATTTTGCTAGTATAGCCGGAGCTGGGCCGATCCTTGGTCCGGCACTAGCGCTTGCATGGGGCTGGCTTCCAGCACTACTATGGGTATGGTTCGGCAATGTTTTTATTGGCGTAGTCCATGACTATCTATCACTTATGTCCTCTGTAAGATACGATGGTAGAACTATTGGATGGATCTCTGGTAGATTAATGAGTAAAAGAGCGTTCTTTGCCTTTAACTCCTATATATGGTTTGCATTACTACTTGTTGTAGCAGTATTCATAGTCGTTGTATCCGTGTTATTCTCAGCAATACCTGGAAGTGCTACTGCTGCAGTTCTACTAATGATCTTTGCCGTAATTACTGGAATGCTTATGTATAAAACAGGCCTTGGCTTTAAAGGAGGCTCTGTAGTAGGTGTTATTCTAATAGTCGTAGCTATTCTAACTGGTATGAATGTTCCATTAAACATAACCTTCTATGATCCTTATCACTTCTGGGTAATTGCCCTAGCAATATATTGTATAATAGCTGCATCAATACCTGTCTGGATTCTCCTACAACCACGTGATTACCTAAACGCATACATACTATGGGCTAGCCTCGCTATAGGTGGTGCAGCAGCTATAATTGCCTTTAGATCCATGGAGTTACCCGCTGTAACGGATCTTATGGCGGCAAAGGTTGTAGGCGGACAACCATCACCATTCTGGCCAACAGTACCCCTAATAATTGCTTGTGGCGCATTATCAGGATTCCATAGCCTGGTAGGCTCTGGAACCTCATCAAAACAATTAGCTAATGAGACCCATGGTCTATTAGTAGGTTACGGTGGCATGTTAACAGAGGGCTTCTTATCCACTATGGTAATAGCCCTACTAGCTTCTTTCGGCTTTGAAGCATTATTGCATGCTGGTGTTGAAAGTAGCCAAGTATATGCACTAGCCGATCCAGCTACAGCTGCTGCAACATGGACAAGCATACTTGGTAAATATAAATGGTTTACTGTAATTCCATACTCATATGCTGCAGCAACAAACACGGTGTTCAATTTACCATTCGAGGCTATGGCTGTCTTCTCAGCATTATGGATTACA
>CAZITZ010000004.1:22953-27323 GCA_964542295.1 uncultured Desulfurococcaceae archaeon | reverse complement strand
CTCCTAATCCTTATACAAGTCTAGGTGTCGGTAGATACATGGCCTTACTAGTTAGTTCTGAACCATCGTTTATTGCAAGTTTTATAGTACCTGTTATAATAGCCTCTAGATTCTTTAATGTAAACTATAGTTTCTATAAAGCAAGTATATTAAGCCATAGGCTATGGACTATAGATCCATTTTCAACCTTATCTATGATACTTGCAGCAATAGCTGGATTTATGGCATTAATGGGTATCTTAGAAATTAGGCCATTTGATTTTCCAGAGGCTGAAGGAGAAATTTATTGGGGTATATTCACTGAATATGGTGGTCCAAGCCTAGCCCTTGGTTTCTTCATATTATTTACTGAAAGAATAGTTTTCCCATTAATATACGTCATGCTCTTCCTAGGAGGATCTTGGCCTGTGGATATTACTATGAATTATTGGGCAGGATTTTTAATCATATTTACAAAATTTATACTGTTATTCATATTATTGACGGTTATAGATAATGTCATGCCTAGACTAAGGCCTGATCAGGGAGTAAGGATCTTGTGGAAATATGCTTTAACATTATCTGTAATAGCTTTAATTATATCTCTTATTTAGACCATTAATGATGCTCTTTCAACAAGATCTTTAATTCGGCTCCTGTAACTAGATCTATTTTTAACCTATCCTTTAATGAATAATATGCTTTAGATATATTGTGTGTAGCTAGATAAGTTCTCATAAGTACATCTAAAACAGCGTCTCCATGAGACCATGTTACATTTCCCTTAAAACTAATATATGCTTCTGCCCCTTTCTTTATAAAGATCTTTGCCAATATATCGTCATCAAATCCATAGCAACCTGTAAAGATAATGATGCTTCTATGTAATTCCTTAATATTTTTATTAAAGAATAATGGGCTGACTACAACATATTTTGGTAGTCTATTAATTAGTTCTTTTGTTAATTTTTCTCCTGGAGGAGGAATAACTCCTAAGACGATCATATTATTATTCAACATTTTATCTATGTAATCCTTTCCATAGATCTTAATGGCCTCATCTATGTAGATCCCCGTATATACATATGAACCTAAAGGCTTATTTACCAATGGATCAGAATTATATGCTCCATGGGCTCTTAGTATAATTATACCGTACTTGTCAAGGTTAAATAATGGATCTAATGTAGCGTTTTTACCTATGTAAATATCTACTTCATATCCATATTCTTTAAACATGCTCTTTAAAACCTTGATCACAGTAGTATTTGGGTATTCTCTTGCAAGAGAATCATATATCAGTACTCTATGTATTTGCGGAGGGGCTGTAGTAGTTGTATTATTTGTTGGGGGACTAGGAATTGTCCATTGTATATATAATAATGTAATAATTATTGATAATAGGATAATTATTGATATTATTGTGTAAAGTCTTTTTCTATTTATACTAATCAAATACATCTCCCACTACTATGACTATCTATATGCTTATATTTAGAAAATATTAATAACTCTATATGCTTATTCTTTCCCAATGGGGCTATACAATGAAGGTTACTATTCGATTTCTACTATGGCTTAAGGAAAAGAGTGGTACAAATGAACTAACTTTAGAGATTAAAGATGGAGCTACTATTGCAGATGTTTTTGAAGAATTAAAGAGAAGAATAAGTGGATTAAGTAAGTATCTTGATAGTGTATTTACTGAACATTCACATATTAGTGTAATATTAAATGGCTTTTCAGTAAATAATAGATCTTATGTAGTGAAGGATGGAGATATTATTGAATTAGCACCGCTTGTTTCAGGTGGTTGATTTAGATATGGGTATTTTAATTGTAACTTGTGCTCCAGGTAATGAAGAGATTTGTGAAGAGGAAGTAGGTAATGTTTTATATATTTACGATCAATCTTTGAAGATAGCTAGGACAAGACATAAGGGTGTTCTCCTAGTTTATACTAAGCTTGATTCTATGGATGCATTTAAAAAACTAAGATCTCGTGAATATGGATTTGTAAGGAGAATTATACCTGCTCTTAGAGTGTCTAAACCATCTATAGACAATATATTGAAAAGCGTTGAAGGCATTGTTCCATCTAGTATTAATAATGTATGTTTGAAGGTTAGAATTAGGGGAATTAGAGGTTTAAGCAGTAGATTATGGGATGAGTTGAAGAAGTATCTCTTGGCAAAGGGTATTAAAATAGATAATAGATCTAATTACTGTATTTATATTGAGGGCATAAATGATCTTATAGGTATATCGTTTCTTAGAAACGGCGAAGATCGTGTTACTCGATAAGTAGAATTCTTTTTAATCTAATAATCGCTTTATAAATACCATAGTAAGTAGTGGGCTGAAACTAATGGTTGCGTGGGAGATTATTCGGGAGGAATTGAGTAAGCCATCGATCTTTAAAGGTAAGGAAAGTCTTGCACCAGAGTTTTTGCCAGATAAACTGCCTCATAGAGAAGCTCAACTCCGTGAATTAGTATCTAATTTTAGACATTTAGTTACATGTCCAGGCAGTTTTTCCCAGAGGGTATTAATTGTTGGTAGTACTGGTACAGGTAAAACAGCTACTGCAAGGATCTTCGGTAGAGACTTTACCAGATTAGCTAGGCAACGAGGTATAAACATACGTTATGTTCATATTAATTGTCATAGAAATAGGCAATTATATAATGTTGTACTTGATATAGCCCGGCAACTTAATGTTCCACTACCTAGTAGGGGATTATCTGTTTGGGAAATGTATACAGCTATATTGAGTCATCTAGATGAAACTGATGTATATACTATTATTACATTGGATGAGTTTGACTACTTTGCACGCATAGCTGGTAAAGATGCAGTATACTTTCTTGTTAGAACATATGATGACTATGCTGACATGATTAAGAGATTAAACTTCATATTTATCACAAAAAGTACTGCAAGCCTTACTCTACTTGATAGTGCTACCGAAAGTTATCTCCTAAAACATATTATCAAATTCAATCCATATACAAGTGATGAATTATATGATATATTATTGTATAGGGCTAAACAAGCGTTTTATGAAGACGTAGTGGATGAGGATGTATTACGCTATATAGCTGATATTGTAGGGATAGATAAAGGTGGAGACGGTAATGCCCGCCTTGCATTAGAAATCCTTATGTTAGCTGGTGAAGCAGCTGAAAAAGAGGATTCCATGAAGGTTACTGTAGAACATGTTAGAAAAGCTGTATCAGTTGTAAGTTCTGATATAGTAAATATATCTGAAGCAATATATTACCTGCCTCCCCATGAACTCATATTATTGTGGGCTACAATAAGGGTTTTAAGAAGAAGCGAACAACCATATGTAAAGATCGGAGATATTGAAAAAGAGTACATTATGTTATGTGAAACATTAGGTGAACAGCCGAGAAGACATACCCAAGTTTATGAATATGTTATGAATCTTAAGAGAGCATCAATAGTTGATGCACGAACTAGTGGAAAGGGACAACGTGGTAGGACAACTCTATTAAGTATAAGATTCGGTCCATTGGATGTTCTTGAAAAATTTGTTGAAGACTTAGTTGTTAAGAAACTTGAAGGTGGAAGAGTTGGATCTGGACGAAGATCATAAAGCAATATTGGATATACTGAGTAAATATGGAGAACTAAATATTACAAGGATCGTACGCTATACAGGTCTTCATTTTAGAACTGTTACTAGGAAGCTAAAGGATCTTGTTATAAATGGTTATGTTGAAGAAAGGAGATATGGTAGACTAAGGCTTTATAGGATTAAAGGTAAGCCATGGGGCCATGAAACATTTAATCCATAAAAACAAATAATAGTTATCTCCGCTTAAGCTTTCTATAATACATAAGTGCTTCATTGGCTCTGGGCCCTGCTAATTGTTTAACCATATCTTCAGTAAGATCATATCCTAGAGCTATTCGTACACCATATTCTGGATTAACTTGAAATATGGCATGTAGATATGGTAATACATCTGATAATATTCTCTTTCTAGAAGTAAGTAGTCTTGGAGCAAGTGCACGTGCTATACCATCTCTAATTTCTCGGCTCCTCTTGGTCTTTGCTAGTAAAGTGATTTTTTCCGGGAACTTGAATTTAGTCCATTTATAACGATAAGTTTTTCTTGCAAAGGCTATGCCTGGCCCGATCATGTCAAATACATAGCTAAGCAGATCCCAGCTTCCACTTTTAATTATTCTTCCAAGATACACGTTTGCTCTACTTAATGCTTCATAGGCTCTCCATATTTCCTCAGGATCACTATAGTAATTCGGTATGTTCTCATTAATCCATTGTATAAGCATGTCATAGTCTAGATTAGCCTGCGATACAGCTGCTTTAGCTTGCCATATATAGCGTGCATTAAATA
>CAZITZ010000004.1:18103-22853 GCA_964542295.1 uncultured Desulfurococcaceae archaeon | reverse complement strand
ACGAAGAGGCCTAAGCTTAGGATCCCATGGATCATTAGCTGTCATTACAATAGGATATCTTGAAACTTCGATTAAATGCAGTATAGCGTCTAATGCACCTCGATCTGCTGTTCCAGATAAGCCATCAACTTCATCGAGTAGTATTATTTTTCCACGGCTAAACAAGCTTCTCTGTTGCGCAGCTATTAGGGCTATACGTTCAATATCTTGTCTTCTCCTAAAATCACTAGCATTCATCTCAACAAGCTCTAGTCTAAACTCATTAGCAGCTGCTTCTACAAGACTGGTTTTACCGCAACCAGCAGGTCCATAGAGAAGAGCTGCTTTCTTACTAGGTTTACCCGCTAACCATGATTTAAGCCATGATATAAACTCTGTCTTAGCCTTATCCTGGTTAACTACATCTGCTAGCTTCTTAGGCCTATACTTTATGACCCATGGGATTCTCCTAGGCAAACATTACACCTTAAACTTCTTGCCAATGAATGATAGTCTTGCAAGAAACGCATTTAACTGGATCTCATCATCACTGCCCTGTACAAGTCTAAACTGGATCTCACCAGCATAATCTGCTACAAGGATCTTATATTCTTCCGGAAGCTTTATTTCTCCACTAAAGATTTCACGATGGATCTGTTTAATGATATCTAGACCAGATAAGCCATAGTTTATCATTAATGTTCTAAGCTTATCACGTGCCTCAGAGAAATTACCTGCAAGTGCTAATTTAAGCATCTCCCGGACTTCACGTGGATGAGCTAGTCCTACAACTTTGTATACAGCTTCAACAGTAACTTTACCAATAGCTGATGCAGCCTGTAATACATTAATAGCCTTCCTCATATCTCCTTCACTAATCACATATATTGTCTCGAGGGCTTCAACATCATACTCTACATTCTCTTGATCAGCTATCCATTTAAGTCTTGCTACAACATCTTCTTTCTTCAATGGAGAGAATCTAAATACTGCGCATCGGCTCTGAATGGGCTCTATGATCTTGCTTGGATAATTGGCTATCAATATAAACCTTGTATTAGCGGTGAAAAGCTCCATAAGCCTACGTAGAGCTTGCTGGGCATCAGCAGTCATATTATCAGCTTCATCAAGTAAAACTATCTTGAACGGTATTTCTCCAGGTACACGTGTACGAGCAAACTCCTTAACCTTACTACGAATTACATCAATACCACGTTCATCCGAATTATGGAGTAGTACTGGAATTTCTCCGGCAAAGAACATGTTATTATTGGGTACACTAACATCATATACGTAATCATTATATTCTACAATTTCTACATTCACAACCTTTAATACATGCAGATCAGAATTTATAAGCGACCATAATTTCTTATATGTATTGTATTCCTCAGTAGACAATTTATTAAGATCTATAGACTTCATTATTTCTTTTAATTTATCTTTAGTAACAGTTTCTTTTCCTTCATATAATTGGTGTCTAAGTATGTATTTCCAATTAATATTTATTGCTTTACTTATTTGTTTAAAGTATTTAATGAAAAGTTTAGCAGGTAATAGATCTGATTTCTTATACTTCATACCTCCTTTCCATATAAGTCTTGCTTCTTCATTAAATAACGAGCTTTCAATTCCAGTTATACGTGCTAACCATACTAGATCTATTAGTAATTTCTTAGAAGTACTTGCTATCCTTACTACATATCCCCACTTACCTGAACCATCTCCATCAAATATTCCTTTAAGGAATGACTTCCTTATATCAGGAGATACTTCATATAATATGCTTGGAACTCGTTTAAATCGGGCCCTAGTGGGTCCATCGTAGGCCTCTTCTCTAAGATATCTTGCTAATGCCGTATATATTAGCCTAATGTGTTTCGCCGATAACCTGCTTCTATCGAAACCTGAACCTACCATATTAGTGTATATGGGAATCTTGTATTTTGACGCTATGTTCTTCATTCTAGCGACTAAAGATTCCTCTCCTGGATAATTTACGGTAATTACAACTTGACCACTAGTTTGAAGTGATTTATTTGTTTGTTTAAAGCTTATAGCTCCTTCTGCTATATATAATCCCATAAGCCATGCAAATTCACTATCTACCGGAATTTTCTTTACAGCCCTAATCCTTGAACTATCCTTAATTATATATTTCCTTAGATTAACTATTTTCTTGGTTCCGGGAAGAATTGTAACAAATGATATTAGATAGTCCCCTGGTTTGATATCACTTGCCTTCTTTTCAATTAAGTTACCATATTCGTCGATAACCATGATCGAATGGTTTCCAGTTAATTTGATCTCGCCGCCTCCTTTAAGTCTAATTTTAACTACATATTTAACCTTGTGTCTAATTAGCCAATTTACCCTTGCCCATTTAATCCTCTTAGTGTCTTTATCAATAGTCAGTACTTCAAGATCACTTGTTTGAACATAATCTCCATCTCCATAACTTATATATTGTCCCTCTACAAAGTAGATCTTATCGAGTTCTTCAAATGTAGTCCTATATACCTTATTATTGATTTTAACTAGAATTGGTGTATCCTTAGCTACAGATGCATTGAGCTCAAGCATATACTGCATATAGTTGGGTCCATAGAGATCATGTGCTAGACAGTGTGCGCTAGTAGTCTTACCAGTACCGGGTGGCCCTGCAAATAATAGATGAGGCATATTCTTTTCTTCAACAAACTTCTTCAATCTAGCAACTATCTCTTCCTGATTAACTATTTCATCAAGTGTTCTAGGCCTATACTTTTCAGCCCATAAAAGTTCAGCTAATGCTTCTCTGGATGAACTCAAGGCTATGATACCCCATTTTATAACTACTAAATTACAGTATATAAGAGGCTAGTTTATATTTATAAGGGGCTATACTTTAGAAATGTGGGGCATGTGGTTTGAGTGTATCTTATCCTAGTTCATCCGTACAATATCTCGTAGAAACTGCTTTAAGGATTCTAAGAAGAGAGTATGAGGAGCAAGTTGTACAAGTTATCGTATTACAGGATATTGGTCCCATATATACTCCAGAGGGTGTTGTTGCCTTATCTCGTGGTACGGAATATGCCTTACCTAGATGGATCGCTTTAGAACTTGCCGATAAAGGTCTAGTGAAACTTAAAGATGAAGAAGTAGGTCTTGAGAAACTTGCTAAAATAGCTTATAATGAAGAATCTACTCTACGTAAACCTGTTTTTACTAAGATATCACAATACTTTTACAACATGGTTGTTGACGAGATCAATAGATTGTATAGGAGATTAGAAGTTGAAAGAAAACCTTTGATATTATCTGATATTCAAAGAATAGAGGACTATATCATGAGGATTGGTAGAATTAGGATTAGAAAGCTCATTCAATTATTGTTTATTGAGCCGCCACAGGATATTATGGCTAAATTAAGTGAGGAAGAGAAAGCTTTGTATATGATGCTTAAGAACGTACTTGGCAACTGGATGATCAGTCTTAGGATAGAAAAGGGTGGATAAACATAGTCTATTAATAGATTAAGTAGAGGAGATAATGAATTATGGCTATAGAGTATGAAGTGGAGGAGATAAGTAGAACAAGTATAGGCGATGTTAAGGAGAGATTTAAGGATTTTCTATATAATTATCGTGAGAGAAAAACAGGTCTTTATAAGTACCGTGAAAGACTTAATACTATGGCTATTATGAATCAGCGTAGTCTAGTAATAGATTTCGACGATCTACTCATCCATGACATGGATCTTGCACGAATCGTTGAAAACTATCCAGATATAGCCATTGAAGCAGCTAGCCAGGCTATCAAGGAGATTCTCCTCAAGGAACACCCTGATTATGCAGAGTCTATTGAGAAGTTTTATCCTAGATTCCGTGGACTGCCAAAGACTGTACCTATTAGGAGACTTGGTAGCGAACATATTGGTAAAATGATTAGTGTCGAGGGAATACTTGTTAGATTAACTCGTGTAGAGGCTAAAATGATCAAAGCATATTATATCCATGTGGACTCTGAAGATAGACATGGTTTCTACTGGCCTGAATTTGGTGAGTTAGGTGAACGCCTTGAGAAGCCTATTGCATGTCCAATATGTGGCAAGTCAGGGCGTTTCCAGCTAGATATGACATTATCTAAATACATTGATTGGCAGAAAATAGTTGTTCAGGAGAAGCCCGAGGAAGTTCCTCCTGGACAGATGCCTCGTAGTATCGAGGTTATGCTTACAAGCGATCTAGTCGATATAGCTAGGCCTGGTGATAGAGTTACTGTTAATGGTATTTTACGTGTCATGCCTACAGCAACTGCTATAAGGGGTTCTGGTAAGAGTGTCTTCAACTTGTATATTGATGCTAACTATATTGATGTACAGCAGAAGGTTCTTGAGGAAATAGAGATTACTCGTGAAGATGAAGAGAAGATCAGGGAGTTGGCAAGAGACCCATGGATCCATGAGAAGATAACCCTTAGTATAGCTCCGTCAATCTATGGACACTGGGATATAAAGAAAGCAATAGCACTCTCTCTCTTCGGAGGAGTACCAAAGATACTAAGGGATGGTACGAGAATACGTGGAGATATACATGTATTACTAGTAGGTGATCCTGGTATAGGTAAATCAATGCTACTACAATACGCTGCAAGACTAGCACCGAGAGCTGTATATACAACTGGAAAAGGAAGCTCTGCAGCAGGTCTTACAGCTGCAGTATTAAGAGATAAGCAGACTGGCGAATACTATTTAGAAGCAGGTGCACTAGTCATAGCAGATGGCGGT
>CAZITZ010000004.1:15089-18003 GCA_964542295.1 uncultured Desulfurococcaceae archaeon | reverse complement strand
GCAGACTGGCGAATACTATTTAGAAGCAGGTGCACTAGTCATAGCAGATGGCGGTGTAGCAGTTATTGATGAGATCGATAAGATGAGGCCGGAGGATCGTGTAGCCATACATGAGGCCATGGAGCAACAAAGTTATCATAAAGATTTTGAAATAATGCTTGCCAATGGCTCTTATGTGAGGATCGGTGAGTTAGTTGATAAACTTATTGAAGGAAATAGAGATAAAGTTGTCTATGGAAAAGATACTGAGATACTATATGTCAATGGCATTAAGCTTTATGCGTTTGACCCTGATACAAAGTCTTTAAAAATTGTCAATGTAGATAGAGTTAGTAGGCATAAAGCACCAAAGTACTTCATTAAAATCGTCTTTAGTAATGGAACTAATATAATGGTAACACCTGAACACCCCATTGTAATAGTAGATGGAAACAATTTAACCACTATCCCAGCTGAAAAGGTAAGGATAGGTATAAAGGTTCCTGGTATAAAGGTTCTTACACCTAATATTAAAGGTAATATCATAGAATTAACTATCGAGAATGTAGAGAAAATACCTAATAAAGACTCTAAATGGGTCTATGATATTACTATCGAACCATATCATCTATTTGTATCGCATGGCCTTGTTCTCCATAATAGTATTAGTATTGCTAAGGCTGGTATTGTTGCTCGTTTAAATGCTCGTGCAGCTGTATTAGCTGCTGGTAATCCTAAGTATGGCCGTTATGATCCTGACCGTAGTATTGCCGATAATATTAACTTGCCTCCAACTATATTGTCTCGTTTCGACCTTATCTTCGTCATGAAGGATATCCCTAGTCCAGAGTTTGATCGTTTGATGGCAAGGCATATTCTACGTGTTCATGAAGAGGCTGAGAAGATACATCCAATAATACCACCTGATCTACTTAGAAAATACATTAGTTATGCCCGTAGATATATCGTGCCTAGGCTTAGTAGTGAAGCCCGTAAAATACTTGAAGAATTCTATGTACAGCTCCGTAGAAAAGGAGGACCGAGATCACCTATACCTATAACTGCTAGGCAGCTTGAAGCATTAGTTAGACTTGCTGAAGCCCATGCACGTATGGCTCTCCGTAATACAGTCACTATAGAGGATGCTGAAGAAGCTATAAGGCTCATGAGTGTAATGCTTAGCACTGTAGGTATTGATGTAGAGACTGGTGCAATAGATATTGATACACTAATGCTTGGTAGGCCACGGAGCCAACAGGAAAAGCTAAAGATATTCATGGAGACTCTTAACGAGTTGCTGGAGGTTAGTGAGGATGGCAGAGTATCTGTTAGAGAATTGACTAAGACACTAATTGATAAGGGATTGACTAAGGAATTCATTAGAAAGACTATTAGAAGGCTTATAAGAGAAGGAGAACTCTACGAACCAGAAGTAGGATATATATCAAGAGTCTAAGAGAGAAAAAGAAGTCCCTCAGAGGGGCGATAGATAAAGCCAATCATTTATTCAGGGCTGGAACGCCTCTTCATCGGGTCTACCATAAATTTAATAAGTATAAAATAGTTCTTAAACTCTATCTAGCTAGTTTGTGTGGGGAGAATAGAGTCTTGAGTGAAGAGGTAAAATATGTGATAAGGATTGGCGATAAAGAGATCGAAATTAATGAAGAAACTCTAAAGATCATACGTGAATACTTACATACGCCAATGCCTCTAGAACAATTAGCTGAAAAACTAGGTCTTGATAGTTGGGATGAAGCATATGAATTTGTAAAGAAAGTACCAGCATGGATTATTTGGACGCCGCCAAGTCTATGGAAATATCGTGTAGGATGGATACAGAGAAAACAAGAAAAATAAGACATTCTAATAATCTAAAAATTTATCAATACATCCTTCCCTTTAGATCTCATAGAAATCCTCTAAAATCATTAAAGACACATAAAAAGTTAATAAATGCTAGTCTCTAAACAATAATGAAATAGGAAAGGGGCCGTCGTCTAGCTTGGTAGGATGCGGGCCTGGGGAGAAATCCCCGCCTGGGCAACGGGATCCCAGAACGCCCGTGGCCCGGGGTTCAAATCCCCGCGGCCCCATTAAATCAATTCGTGTATCTGGTTCTTAATACTCTTTAATTGGACAATGATCTTAGTATATTATCGTCTACATACTAGTATATCAAACATTAATTCTCATGATATACATGTCTAGCATATTATTTGATACCTGATGGTCTATATTCCATATCCATTGTTATATAATTCGGTTAGTTTTATCAAGGTTGATTACAGCAGTATATACTGGGAGATTAAAGCTATGGCCAAGATTATTGAGGCAATCTATAAGGATGGAGTTTTGAAGCCTCTCGAAAAACTAGATCTTATAGATGGTCAACGTGTTAGAATAGCAATAGTTGAGAAAGATTTTGTACAGGTAGCTAGAGAAATTAGGATGCGTTTAAGGGAGAAGCTTAAAGGCAAAGATTTAATGGAGGAACTTATTCAAGAGCGTGAACGTTTTGCTTACTAAGAAGATAGTTATTGATGCGTCCCTCATAATAGATCTCTACGCAGCTCCTAACGATATACGTGCTTCTATAGCCGAGGATGTTATGTCATGGGTTGCAAGTCACCTCGTAGAGGCGTATGCTCCTAAATTATTAGTAATTGAAGTTCTTGGTGTTCTAGCTCGCCATCTTCCAAAAGAAGATCTCGACCTTGTTATAACTTCTTTTCCTCCAATAAGACTTTTACCGGAAGAAGCCTTCTATGATGAAGCTGTTAAAATAGCGTGTAATACTGGTTCACGTGCAGCGGATACATACTACATTGCAGTAGCATCAACAGTTAATGGAACATTGCTAACAAATGATAAACGACACTAGGAAATCCGGTATAGAAGCATATTACCTAGTAGAAGAAATGGAGAAAGCTAA
>CAZITZ010000004.1:0-14989 GCA_964542295.1 uncultured Desulfurococcaceae archaeon | reverse complement strand
CTAGGAAATCCGGTATAGAAGCATATTACCTAGTAGAAGAAATGGAGAAAGCTAAGCAAAACATCGTAAAGTTCCACTAATTAATGGAAAATATAAACTATGAAGATCGTTACTAAATCATGCTATAGCTCATAATCAGATCAGTAATTCAGATAATAATATCGCATCAGGACGATGAAATAAATTTTAGCTCCTAGTTACAATACCGAAAAGACAGTCTCATCATTAAAGAAATAATACTTTATGATTAAAGAATATTACTTGTCTGCTTTAGATTCCGTTAAACTATCTCAATAAAATAGATAGTGATCGTAATGCATCTACTAATATGATGTTTAAATGAATAAAGAAGATAAAATATAATTAATTCTTAATTTTTTATCATAGTCTTATTGGTAGTTTCTAAAACTTTAAATAATATACTTAGGCAGGATCAACTACCATAACATATACATTTTACATCAAAAGTCTATGTCTAAATAATATATTTAGCGTAATTTTTTACACTCAGGGTATAAATAGTATATGTGGAGGTGTACTTATACGGTTGATGGAACAATCGCTAAATTTAGAATTATATTACTACTTTTAATTATTCTAATATCATTTATTCCACTAAGCACTATAATATACACTTATGACGGCCAAGATCTAAATAATTATCTTAATATGAATTTAAAGATCTATATCTTGGAAAGAATACATGGTTCTAGAGAAATAGAGGGTATAATAAGTTTAGATGAATATAGAGATAGGCTTAACCACATATTGTACCTTATATCTAAAGATCCGTATGGGATTGCTCAAAACTTATCCCTTACAGGTTTTGCAAAGTATTTAGATGAAAACATTATGATCTATAAAGGAACGTATAAAGGCCATAAAATAATTGTTGCCCTTGGCGATCTTGGACATTTCATGGTTAAAATTGATAATGGGGAGACCAGGGCTTATAGTGTATGTAATTTAACGGAAGATATTCTTAGAGTTACACACGTGATTTTGTATCAGGACATGGAATTCAAATATAGTGGACAATATGCTGAGCAAACAGCTGTATCACGAATAGGGAGGATATGCAACGTTACTAATGGAACGACAACATGCTATACCCTCAGTACATCAGAAATTACAGAGTCATTAATCAATCCCTATGAAATCTATTACTTCTATATTGACGGCATCAGGATAGAACCTCCATTAAGAATACGTTGTAGTATTCCTAAATTTAATGATGATTTTCAAGCTGTATATGTTGAAGGATTTATTCCACATAAGATCTCTAATGTAATAAATATTACATTAACAAGTAAGCGTATCAGTGAAATAGTCGATCTACTTAAACGGGAAGATATAGATATTAGTTCACCTGATGAACTTATTGTTGAGGATACGTATTTGGTTCTTATACCTGGTCAAAGGCTAATTCCTGTATTTAAGCTTCGTCACCAAAATATTGCAGCTTGGATAGGACTAAATGATAGTGAGACAATATTGTTGAGCTTAGCATCATTTCCTAGTAGAGGAGCATCAAATACTGATGATCAGGGATTAAGAATAGATTGGGACGATATACTAGCAAATGCCTCATTTGATAGAACAAGCACAAGATATCTATTGGAGAATTCATTTACATTAACGATTATGGCTATTATTGTTGTGATATTCTCAATAATTTATATTGTGTCTAGACGAGGATCGAGACATTAACAAACTTTTATAAGATATTTATTTTTACTAGGCGATAAACAGACTCGAGCTATACATGACTGAAAATCTGATAACTATGTTTCTCTTTTAATAATTATTATTAGCTAAGATTAAGGAATAAAGATATGCTAAGGTAAAAGCGTAGATTTATTACTTTGTAAATGAACTAGTTATTAGAGTTCTTTGCTTCTTAGTGCTCTAATGTATTTTGATGCTTTCTTAAGAAGCTTTTCATCATCGGTGACAAGTATATAATTGGCCTTTATACTTTTTGCTAGATAAGCAGCATCGTATATGGTTAGTTTTTCCTTATTTGCTAATTCAAAGACTTTCTCTTCAATTCCATTAATAGATTCTATGTGCAATATTTTAAAGACATTCTTTACTAAATCGATGTATTCTTGAGCTGTTTCATAATCTATATGATTAAGGAGAGAATATTCTTTCCAAATAGCATTTAATGATTCGTAAATAGCTAGATCCAGGGTTAAACCTTGGGAAAATGGTTTAAGATTAGCACGTTTTATCAAATTTAAAATAGCGCTAGCATCAAATAAATACAATATTTATCACCTTGACTCTCGATCTCTACGTATAAGCATAACAATTTCCTCATCTGGAATATTTGATAGTTTTTTGCTAAGTCTTCGTGCTTTCTCTTCTAATTCAGCCAACATATGCTTCTTAACCTCTTCTTCTAAGGCTCTTCTAATAACCTCTCCAGGCCTGATACCATATCTATCTATAAGCTCCTTAAGCTTCCTTGGAATTTTTGCTGATACAGTTGTATAACTCATAATTATCTCACCAATTTGTAAGAATAACGGTAGACAAATATAAGGTTTACCTATAAATAGACAAGATCGTAATACATAGAAAACGTGAATATTATCTCATAATAGGCTAGTCGTATATATAGTTTTCTACTGTAATATCTTTAAACATTTATTGAAGATATTACTTGGGTAATACCGGGTATTATTGGTAATACTTAAAGTGTTCATGGTGATCAATGGGAGACCTTTCCCACTTGTTTAAACGTATTACGTATGCTATGTTTTAACTAGTTCTCCACAATAGGTATTACTGTTGGTGGTGTTTCAGTTATGCCAGTAAGATACCTGTGTAGACATTGTGGAGCTATACTTTGGGAATTTAAACATGTAGGACAAGACTACTATGGACTTCCAACACCTACTGAAGTAATCAATGTATATGGTGGTATATGTCCAAATTGTAAGAGAGAGTTGAGAAGACCTAGTCTTAATGATATTAGAATTAATGCTGGATTTAATGAGACATCAGCACCGGGTCTAGTTAATACACATGAATCATTCACTATAAGTACTAGTTCATCTCAATCCATTGAAGCACAAACGTAAATAAAGAAGGTTTTTCATAGGTCATTATTTAAAGTTTGATATTTCAACATTCTATTAATTTAAGTATGTTTCTTAAACTGAAGCCTGATATTCTATCTTTATACAATCTTAGTCTAGAAATGATATCCTCTTTACCATATTCGCCACATAAGATTTTCTCTTTAAACCTAGATCGTAGGAATAGATATGATGCTAGACTTGTTAAATTATGTGGTTTTCTTGATGCACTAGCTGATTCAAAGTCTAAAAATACTACCTCATTAGCTTTTACCATGACATGTGATCCAGGTCTATTCAGTTCACCATGATCTATTCCAAGGCTGTCAAGGATAAATGCTTTAACAAGAAGTTTCCTTAAAACACGTCTAACATGTTCTATTTTATCAAGATTATTCTCTATAAAGATAGGTAATGGAGTGCCATCAACATATTCCATAATAATGAAGTCTTTTGACCATGAATAGATCTTTGGAGAGAGATCAAAGGGTTCAAGGTATTCTAAGAAAACTGCCTCGGCTTCTAAACCCTTTCTCCTACTATCAAGTCTCCTAACCTTAAGTATCCGAGGCACCCCGTCATGTATGCATAGGGATACTATGGCTGAATATCCTTTACCAAGTACATGGTATCCATATAAGTTATATTTCCCATAGTTAACGAGGTACTCTACGCCAGAATTCCCTAGATCTCTTAGACGCTTTAATAACATATCATTACTACAGTATGCCGGCGGATAACAGAGAACAAGCTTATGAAATTCAGTAATATCGTCTAGGCTATACAGTCCTTCATCCAAGCAGACTTCCTTAAAACGAAATCTACAAGCCATTCTCTAAACCCTTTATCCATCATATAGAGGTTATAGAGACCCTCAATAGATAATAGTATTGGTGGATTATTCCTAAAATCTGGTGCAACAAGATATTCATTAATACGATCAATAACTAGATCATAGATTATCCTATATCTTCTCTTAGCTAATGCACGTAAGTATCCAGACTTATCAATCCATGGCCCAGCATATGCTTCCTCATAATGTTTCTTAATAAATCCTAGAACACGTTCGCTTGAATGAAACGGTGGGCCTCCATGGAAACGGTACTCCTTAAGAAGGCAGTTCTCGAATTCGAAGCCAATAATACATATTCTCTTCTCATCACTCCATGCACTACTATATATCGGTCTAAAGTCAAAGTTTGATGTAATCTTTACAAATCGATCCATAACACGATCTATTTCTCCCCATATAACATCTGGAGGCAGCTCTCTATGTAGGGCAAACATCATGAAAAACATACATCTATTACTACGATTAACGAGATCAACTAATTCTTTAAATTCTATCTTTGGCTTAACCGGGAAGAAAAAGTTCATCGATGGATTCCTTAGATAACATGTAGCTGCAATAGAAAATGTAGCCAGAGATCCCATAGATACCGCGGCAGCGACATTACGCTCTGGATCAACTGGGTCCGGTACATACATAACTGAATCCGGGTATTTTCTTTTCAAAATATTTATTAGTTTATGGAAATCTCTTTTCTTAAGACCAAGGGTATTCACATAGACTGGTGGCTTCCACTTAGATGCTTGCCTTAGTACATTTCTAAAGCTACCATAGACAATAACTAGTAGTTCAACAAGGTATCCAGAAAAACCCTTAACTTTAACCTCAGCACCGTAAACTCCAATGGCCTTCATAAACTTTTTGAGAAGGCGGACATCGTCTCTCCTGCTTAGAGGAAGATTATCAACTACATACTGTGTATGGAAAGGTGTACGATCAACAGCTGACTTTATCTTATCCGGACTATCTATTTTAAAAGCAGGCACCAGATCTGCTTCAACACTGTCTACAATAACTCGTACATATGGGTGCTCAGCATACCTAATACTATAGTTTCCGATCTTCTTGGCAGCTTCTACAAGGATCTTAAAACCTTTGTCCTCAAGTTCTTCTCTAGACCATTCAGGAGGGAATAGAATGAAGATATCGAGGTCTCTTTCGCCAGAAATCCATGTATCTTTTTGAATACTTCCCTGCAACGATATTTCTGCTTGTACTCCATGTTTTTCCAACGCATCCTTGACTACATTTTTTATCTTTCTATAAACACTCCATACTAGATCATATTCTTCCTTACTAGGCTTTATTCTCCTAAGTACCTCTGCCTCAATCTCCCTAAACTTTTCTTCATCAGATACCATTACTCAACAGCCTTTACAATACATAGATCGCTATAGATCGGGCCTTTCGGAGTTAATATGCTTCTTTTAACCTTAACTTTATCAACAAGTATCTCTCCAAAGAACTCATTGATGTATTGTTCAAGATACTTTATAAGTCTATATATGTTTCTAGAACTTCTTACTCTAGCTATAGTTATGTGTGGTGTAAATTTTTCTCTATTGGGCGGTATACCAAGGGGTCTTATAAGCTTCTCAATACTGCTATGTAGCATTGTTAATTCACTAGCGCCTTCAGTAACACCTGCCCATATTACTCTAGGCCTATGTATATTAGGGAATACTCCGAGTCCTTTAATCTTCATTTTAAATGGTTTGAATACCAGGTTGTTCTGGAGAGTTCTACAGATTTCATTAACTTTAGATAATGGAATTTCTCCTATGAATCTAAGTGTTAAATGTATGTTTTCAGTAGCAACAGGCTTTAGATCGGCTTTGGATTCTAGTAGATAATCTCTTACTCTAGCAAGTTTCTCTCTAACACTATCATCGTCTATATCAACTGCTATGAATGTACGTATCATACTCATAATATACACCAATCAAGCATCCTCGATTATCATATCCTACACACGGAATAACCCAAAATACTTTTCCCTTAACTTCTTAAATACAGCCATAATATAATATCATGGGAGGAGGCAACCGTATTGAAACTACTAATATGTATAACTGGTATGCCTGGAAGCGGTAAGAGCATTATTGCGAAGGCTGCAATAGATCTTAAGCTACCCGTGGTTAACATGGGTGATGTTGTTAGAGAAGAAACACTTAAGAGATATGGGGTAATAAAACCTGATCTAATGAGGAAGGTATCAGCTGATCTAAGGAGAGAGTTTGGTAATAAAGTTATAGCAATACGTACTCTTGAAAAAATTAAGGATATTGGTGATCCAATTATAGTAGTCGATGGCGTCCGTAGTTTAGAGGAAATAAATGTTTTTAAAAGCTATGGGAATGTTGTTATAATCGCTGTTCATGCTAGTCCTAAGACTAGATTTGAAAGGATACGTCGAAGAGGTAGGCCGGGGGATCCTGATAATTGGGATGATTTTTGGAGAAGGGATCTTGTAGAGCTTTCTTTCGGTATAGGTGATGTAATTGCTTTAGCCGATTATATGATAGTTAATGAGGGTAGTATTGAAGAGGCTTATAAGTGTGCGAGGGAAATTCTAGAGAGGTTGAAGCAAGATGTATGTGAGGGTAAAAGCTGAAGTAAGGCCTACAGAAGATATTGAAAAGGTTAGGAAAGCTGTTAGAAACGTATTTAATGGTAGGGTAAATGTTATTGATGGCGAACATGGATTAAAGGTTATCATCGGAGAATCAGATTCAGCCTATTCATTAATTAAATTACATGATCTTATAAGAATATACAGAATTCTCGATGCCGCAAGAAAGAGTCTACAAAAAGGTATGAGAGGGAATACTATAGTATTTAAACTACATAAGCAAGCTGCTTACGTAGGTAAAATATCATTTATAGATAGCGATCATGAGTCTCCACTTGGCTCAATAACTTTCTATATAGAATCAAGTGATCCTAGTAAGCTCATAGATTGGTTAGCACCAAAGACAAGTATGGGTAAACCATTATGGGAAATAGATATGCCTAAAGAATAGTTTAGAGGTTAAATACATGGTAAATGATTTTGTATTTAATAAGGATCTATTAATGAAAAAGCTTGTAGAGGTGGAACAAGGATTAAGACAAGTAATTGTACCAGGCCTTGATGGCGATGTTATATCAAGTAAGGTAGTAGTTAAATTAAGAGTAAGTAGAGGCGGCAATATTATTGGTGTTTATGTAGATTTTTCAGGTTCGGATCCAGGATGCTATTTCTGTCGAACACTCAATGAATCACTCTAGAGGAGAATTCTTGAAGATATACATGCAAAACTTCTTAGTCTCGGATTTAAAGAAGTGATCTTTATAGATTATGGAAGTGATATGGAAATAGATTTATCCCGGAAATAGGTACTATGGTAAAGATAGCTTGACTAGAGTATTAGGCTCATATAGTCTTTGGCTACAATTACATTTTTAAAGAATCTATATGCGTCAATAAAGAGTTCATAATCGTCATCATATCTAGCACTTATATGTGTCAGCACTAGCAAGTCCACGTTAGCTTTTTGAGCAGCTAATGCAGCATCTGCGGCAGTTGAATGACCTTGTTTTAAAGCTTCTTCTCTATATTCACTTGTAAATGTTGATTCATGGATTAATATATTTGCATTTCTTGATGCCTCTACGACTGTATCTATGGGAGAAGTATCGCCTGTATATACTATTCTCCTCCTAATACGTTTCTGTACATCAACTATAAATCCGAAGGATTTAATCGTACCATGTCTAACAGGATATGATGTAACTACAATATTATTGTCTCTATAGATCTCGCTCCATTCACTAATTTCTCCAAAGCTTATATCGAACCCTAGTCTTTCAAGACCATATGGTAAGAATGTTTTTATCATGTTCTCTAATTCACTAGGTCCATAGATACTTAGTGGTGATTCTTTATTTAGCATATGCATAGACTGTAACATACCGAATAAACCAAGGAAATGATCACCATGTAAATGTGTTATGAAGATAGTCTTGATCTTGACAACTCCAAGTCCTGCTTTAAATAAACGATACTGGCATCCCTCTCCAGTATCAAATAAGTATATGTCTCCATTAACTTTCAAAGCTATACAGGGTAAACCTCTCTTTCCAATAGGTACAGCTGCGCCAGTACCTAGAAAATATAGCCTTATATTCAAGCTTTATACACCACATATATGATCCTTGTTAGCCCCCCATGAACATACATATGATGCTTCCTACACAATATAAATCCATATCTACACAAAAGCTTTTCCACATGCTTAGCAAGCCAAGAGGGAGCCATGAATACAAGGTATCTTTTATCTCTAAGAACCCTATATGCTTCTCTAAGAAACCCATTATAGACTTCCTTAACTTTTTCACCATAAGTACTAGCAGCTCTACCATAAGGAGGATCCGTTGCTATGGCATCTACGCTACTATCAGGTAATGGTAAATTTAAAGCATCGCCTGCTACCGTAAATGGTATTTTTAGTTCATAGCTTCTAAGATTCTTTATAGAGCCTCGGGCCATCTCCCAGTTGAGATCAAGTCCTATAGTTCTTAAACCCATAAGAGCTGCTTCAATGAGAATACTTCCAGTACCACAAAAAGGATCTAGGAAAGTCATTCCCTCTTTAACTCTTGACAAATTTATTAGTAAACGTGAGAGATAAACTGGTAAGGCTATACTTCTAAAGAAAGGCCTTATTGAAGGTCTTCTTTCATAAAATTCCCTAGTAGGTATTGTAGCAAGTCTTAAACCAACTATATAAAATCCTTCTATGCTAATCATACTAATGACATTATTAGATCTAGGCATCATCCTTGGATCAATAGATCTTATATGATCTCTTATTTTCTCTAACTCTGTACTCGATGATAGTCCCTTGACGTTAATGATTTTTATCCAGTAGTTAATCCATTTAAATGAATTTGTTAAATTCTCTACAGTATCCATTAAATCCTCAAGCTTCATGTTATCCACGATCTTTAGAGCATATCCTCCTTCCTTTATCATACCAGAACGAATAACGATCTTTTTAACGATTTCCGATGATAGTTCATTAGATTCTATTAGCGCTAATTTTGAATGCAAATAAGATCTATAGTTTTTGACATTATATGTATCTAATAATGCTTTCAATTCAGAAAAAGCTAATGACTCATTTAAGCCAGATAGTATAAAGTAGTATAGTTTTTTCCTAGACATGGATAACCCGTTGTAACTCATTAGATATTATATCACTAAGATCTATTACTTCTATAAAATCTGTTTCTTCTATAGGAATAGAGTTTGTCGTTATAAGCTTCTCAACTCCTGCATTTCTGATCTTTTCAAGTGCATTACCTATAAGTAATGAGTGTGTAGCAGCTACAACTACTTTCCTTGCACCATTCTCAAGACATTTCTGGGCTGCAAGTGCAATTGTACCACCTGTACTTATTATATCATCAACAATGACTATATCACGATCCTTAACACTAAGTTCTTTTGGTTCTAGGCTTACCTCGCCCGTTACTCGATCTCTATGTTTAACTAGATAATCGAATTCAAGATCTAGTCTTAAAGCAGCATATCTAGCTCTATTTAAAGCACCTTTATCAGGAGCTAATACTACAGGATTGTCAAGGTATTTTAATGAAGCCTTAACTAGTAGATCAGAGACTAATATGTTTATTGAAAACCCTTTAAAGTATCTCTTTAAGGCAATTGGACTATGAATATCAACTGTTAACAATATATCTGCTCCAGCACTACGTAGACAAGATAAGATCGCTTCAAAACTTATGGGCTCGCCTCTAAGAAATAGCTTATCCTGTCTACTATATGCAATATATGGTATGATAGCCACGGTCTTCATAGAAGTTTCTAGATAAGCAGCATTGAGTAGGAGTAATGTTTCTATGAATGCATCATTCTGTTTAGGATATAATGTATTTACTACTACACTATAGTTTGGAGACACAATAAGTTTTCCATAATCTATCCGTACATAGTGTTCTCCATCTGGAAAGACTTTTCTATAAACATCTAGTAGTGGTGCACCTAGTTTTTCAGCAATGTTTTTTGCTAAGTTAAAGGCATTAGATCCAGGTATAACCGCTAGTGAAGAATGATCTATTGT
The DNA here is from genome assembly GCA_964542295.1 of uncultured Desulfurococcaceae archaeon. Taxonomy (GTDB): domain Archaea; phylum Thermoproteota; class Thermoprotei_A; order Sulfolobales; family Desulfurococcaceae; genus CAZHDB01. The sequence goes on along the minus strand of CAZITZ010000004.1, from coordinate 4,925 downwards.
AGCCAATATTTTTCACCAATGAATATGTCTGAACAGATCTTTTTATAAAGATATTGTAAAGAATCCTCAAAGTCTATATTGAGCTTAATTAGGATGTATAGGAATTATGTACTTAGGAGAAAAACAGGTGGTATTAGTTGAGTAGAGTTAGAGTTGAAAACACTGAAGAAATTCTTGATAGACCCGGTGTTGCAGAGGCCAGATTATGGAAGCCCTTAAAGGATGGAAAAGTCCTTTGCTACTTATGTCATAGACGATGCGTTATTCCTCCTGGAGCCTATGGTGTTTGTGGTGTAAGGTATAATCATAATGGTAAACTATATACATTAGTATATGGATTACTCACAGCTGCAAACCCTGATCCCATTGAGAAAAAGCCTTTAATGCATTATGAACCCGGTTCATTCGTGTTTTCAATATCTACTGCAGGCTGTAATTTCTTCTGTCAATTTTGTCAGAACTGGGTATTGAGCCAGTCAAGGAGAGATAAGATATTTGGTGAGCCTTTTTCTCCTGAAGAAGTTGTTGAACAGGCAATAGCTAATGGGTGTCAAGGTATAAGCTATACTTATAATGAACCAACAATCTTCTATGAATTCATGATCGATACCGCTAAATTAGCTAAGGCTAAGGGATTATTCAATACAATGGTTACAAATGGATACATGACAATAGAGGCTGTAAAAGAACTAGGTCCATATATGGATGCTGCAACAGTTGATTTTAAGGGAGCAGGCAATAAAGAGTTCTATCAGAAATTTATGGGAGTACCTGATCCAGAACCTACGTTTGACACTATTCTTGAGATGAAGAGACAGGGATGGTGGATAGAGATTACAAATCTTGTTGTCCCTAAGTACGGTGATAAAGAAGAGGATATGCATAGACTTACTAAGTGGATTGTTGAAAATCTTGGAGATGAAACACCTTTTCATCTACTACGGTTTCATCCAAACTATAAACTCTATAATCTCCCACCAACACCTACATCAACTCTTGAGAAATTAGCCAGGATCGCTATAGATGAAGGATTAAGACATGTTTACTTAGGCAATGTATGGGGGCATCCATTAGAGCATACATATTGTCCTAGATGCGGTGAATTAGTGATTTCTAGGCAAGGATTCTATATTATTGACTGGAAGCTAAAAGACGATAATACTTGTCCAAAATGTGGCTATAAATTGAATATTAAAGGAAAATATCATGGATCAAGAAGACCATTTATAATCCTATGAATTTTAAACAAGTGTTCTAGGGTTGTTCCACTATGCCATACTATATAGTCGTTTTAGGTACGGCAGGCTCTGGTAAGACAACACTTACTGGCTCCCTACAAGAATGGCTTGAAGATTATGGATTTGATGTAGCAACCATTAATCTTGATCCTGCTGCTGAGTATCTACCCTATAAACCCGATATCGATGTTCGCGATTATGTTAATGCACGAGAAATAATGTTAAAGTATAAACTCGGACCTAATGGAGCATTAATTGTATCAGCAGATCTTATTGCTACTAGACTTGATGAAATACTTGATGAGGTAAATGCTTTACGGAGCAATTACATTATAATAGATACACCCGGCCAACTTGAAGTATTTGCTTTTAGAGGGTCCGGGCCAGTAGTACTTAATACTATTGTTGGCAGTTCAAAGACAGTTACATTATTCTTAATAGACTCTATATTCTCTAAGAGTCCTAGTGGACTATTATCGGCTCTTCTATTATCTGCTTCAATACATGTTCGTCTTGGTAAGCCCCAAGTCAATGTATTAACTAAATCAGATTTAATAAGTGATGAGGATCTCGATAAAATAATTAATTATATGGAGAATCCAGAAGAATTTGCCTATAACTTAATAAGTGACAAGACTACTCGTATACTATGGGATCTAGGGGATCTTGAGGCTATACTTCCTAGACTTACAATGTATAAAATGATACCCGTGTCCTCAATTAATCGTGATGGATTTGATAACCTCTATGCTATGATACAGAGAATTGTTGCCGGCGGCGAAGACTATCTTACTGAAGAGCCTTCGCCGATTCTGTAGCATAAGTGTTCCAACCGTTTAATAAATATATGACTATCAAGATAATGCTTTAATGGTGATAGTTTGGCCACCGAAGTAAGTAACGGTATAGAGGCTTTCTTTAATCCAAGATCTGTTGCTATTATAGGAGCTACTCCTAAAGAGGGTAAAGTTGGTCGGGTGATCGTTGAGAATTTTAAAAGAAGGTTCAAAGGAAAGATCTATCCCATTAATCCAAAGTATAATGAAATACTTGGATTAAAGTGTTATCCATCAGTAAAAGATGTACCTGAGGAAATAGATTTAGCTGTTATAGTCGTACCAGCACCCATTGTTCCTAGAGTATTGAGGGATTGTGGCGAAAAAAATGTAAAAGCAACCATTATAATTAGTGGTGGTTTTCGAGAAACAGGGACTGAGGAAGGCCGTAGACTTGAGGAGGAAGTTGTCAAGATTGCAAAAGACTATGGAATTAGAGTTATTGGGCCTAACTGTATTGGTATATATGACAATTGGAGCGGCGTAGATACGTATTTTCTCCCAGATAAGAAGATGAAGAGGCCTCCTAGAGGCGGCATAAGCTTTATTAGTCAAAGTGGTGCTTTCGCATCAGCTTTACTTGATTGGATGGCATATAATAATATTGGTGTTTCTAGGGCCATTAGCTATGGCAATAAAATTGATGTAGATGATGTCGATCTTGTTGAATACCTTGGAAAAGACGATAAGACAAAACTGATCATAATGTATATTGAAGGTATAAAGGATGGTCGTGGAAAACTGTTTATGGAGAAGGTCCGGGAAGTTGTAAAGAATAAGCCAGTAATTGTTTATAAGGCTGGTAAGACAGCACGTGGTAGTAAAGCAGCTGCAAGCCATACAGCTGCACTTGCTGGTAACTATGATATTTATCATGCAGCTTTCAAGCAAGTAGGTATTGTTGAGGCTGAATCATTTGATGAAATTGGTGATTTCGCTAAGATACTATTAACACAGCCTCTCATGAAGGGTAACCGGGTATTTGTTGTAACTGATGCTGGTGGTATAGGTGTTATGTTGACTGATGCATTAACTAAGCAAGGCTTTGAATTACCAGTCACGCCAGATGATCTTAAAAAGGAGCTTAGAGAAGTATTACCTCCACATTGTATTGTTGAGAACCCAATTGACCTCACGGGTGATGCAGATGATGAACGTTTTAAGGTGGTATTAGAGAAGGTTTTGCCCAAGCCATATGTCGACGCAGTTGTTCTTGGAGCCTTACCTCAGATACCAGGTATGACACATAGGTTTATAGATTACGTGGTTGATGTATGGAATAAGTATAGAAAGCCATTGCTCGTCATAGATATAGGTAGTGAAGAGGCAGTGAAGTTTAAAGTTGAATTGGAGAATAGAGGAATACCCGTATATGAATCTCCGGAAAGAGCGGCTCGAGCCCTCAAAGCTCTATACATATACTCAAAATATGTATTGAGGGGAAGTATATGAATCCAAAAGATATAATTCGAAAGGCACTTGAAGAAGGTAGAACTAAGCTTTTGGAACATGAGGCCATAGAGATTATTAAGCACTATGGAGCTGGTGTAGCTGATGCATACTTGGCTAAGAGTGCTGAAGAAGCTGCTAATATAGCTGATAAAATAGGTTATCCTGTTGTCCTAAAGATTGTTTCACCTGATATTAGTCACAAGAGTGATGTAGGCGGCGTAATACTTGGTCTAAGGAATAGATTTGAAGTTATGGATGCATATCAGAGGATCATTGATAATGTGTCAATGAATGCACCTAGTTCTAGAATAGCAGGTATACTTGTACAAAAGATGGCTGAGCCTGGGGGAATAGAAGTCATTGTAGGTGGTTTAAGAGATAATGTCTTTGGTCCTGTAGTTATGTTTGGTCTTGGAGGAATATTTGTCGAAGTACTTAGAGATGTCAGTTTCCGTGTAGCACCTGTTTCTTTCGAGGATGCACTAGAAATGATGAAGGAGATAAAAGCAGCTAAGATCTTAGAGGGATATCGTAATACTCCTCCCATTGACAAAAACAGCTTAGCTAAGATCATAGTTGCAACTGCGAAACTTCTAGAAGAAAACCCCGAAGTTGATTCCTTAGATCTAAACCCGATCATAGCATATCCTGATAAGGCTATAGTCGTTGACGCAAGGATTATACTAAAAAAGAGGTAAAATAATCCATGAGTTCAGAGATAATTGAGTATCAGAAAAATCTTGAAGAACTAACAAATGAAATTACATTAGTCAGAAGCGAAATAAGATCATTAAAGAATGAAAGAATAGGGATCATAGGTGAATTAAAGGATCTAAGAAGTGAACGTAGGAAATTAATAAATGAATTTAGAGAATTAAAAGAGAGATACAATATCTTGAATTCTAAAAGGAAGGAACTAGTTGAAAAAGTACGTAGTCTAAGGAAGGAGAGAAGAGAAAAACTAGGACAGATGAAGACTATATTGAACCTAATGGATAAGAAAAGACGTAATTTAAATATTCTTGCTAAAGAAGTTAGGATACCTATATCTGCTATAAGAAAGGAGATTGAGCGGCTAGAATGGATTCAGCAGACAAGGCCTTTAACTATTGAGGAGGAGAATCGCATAATTAGAGAGATAGCAAGGCTTGAAGAACTCCTGGATAAAGCCCTTAAAGCTCGTGAAGAGAAGAAACAATTTTTAGAGTTAAGAGCCGAACTTGTTAAGTTAAGAGTAGAGGTATCAGATCTTCAGAAGAAAATAAATGAAACAAGTAAAGAAATAGACCGTATTGATTCTAAAAGACAGGATCTAAGAGATAAATTGAATAATTATCGTGAGAGGATATCTGGATTAACTGAAGAGATAAATGAACTACAGAATAGACTTAACCAGATA
>CAZITZ010000003.1:25742-33784 GCA_964542295.1 uncultured Desulfurococcaceae archaeon | reverse complement strand
TCCTCCTCAATCCCCTCTGGATTCATGATTGATGGAGGAGCATTAGCAATATCACGAGCATAGTTAACTGCACGAGCTATCTTTAATCCTCTATCAATTTTAGGACCATGATCAACTCCATCATTGCTACTATAATAGACTTCCTTAATCTTTATCTCCTTTTTATCCTTAACCTTATACTTCGATCCCGCATCATATAATGATAACTCAACAGAGATAACAGATTGCTCTATGGCATCAGCTACATTAGGAACCAGATCCTTAGGGATATACATCAATGTTCTCTCTGACAGATCTTTAACCTTTAAAATAGCATTTGCAACTGCAGTCCTCACACCCTCTAAGTCCTCGTTACCAATACTGGCTACAACATATCTTTTCACATTAACATTAGAAGCAGGATAAAGTAAGACAGTTTCACCTACGTCACCCTTGAAATCACTTGTCTCAACAACTTTCCTAAATAAATTGCCGAATTTTTCATCAATATTTTTGATTAATCCTATGTCTTTTCCCCTTGTTAATACTATAATTGTATCACATCCTGATCTAAGAATTTCTCCTACATAGAACTTATGGATAACCATAGATAACACCTACTAAGATGATTACCTGTTAATAATTAGGATATATTCAAGAAATAATATCCTTTACCTTAAACGATATTAATGAGCCGTTCAATTATTTTCTTATATGCATAGTTATTATTGAGGATATAGTAGAAAATATTATTATTTCTCAACGTATATATTGTTTGGGTTATAATGTTGTCTAAGAAGAAGATCTTTACAAAACTCTGGGGAATACTTACTGGTTTAATAGTAATAGGTATAATAGTCTACCTAGGCTTACTGTATCAAACTAGCCAAAGTATTTCAGCTGATGTAAAATCTATAGATAGTATTAGGTGGATTGAGTTTCCAGATAAAATTAGAATAGTATTCACTCTTGAAGTTAATAATACAGGGGTTATAGATGTAGCTATTGAGAAACTATACTACAGAGTATATATTGAAAATGAATATCTTGGTGAAGGAACTAAAGAGAATATATTTATAACGAGGGGGAGAAACCTTATTGAAGTATCCTTTGACACTAGTGTAAAGCATTTATCTACGGGTTTATTAAGGATCTTGATGCAAGGAGGAAGATTTAATGTCAAAATAGAAGGTTATATAATTGTTCCGATTAAGAGCTTCGGTGTATTGAGGCTATGGAGTGCTGAAGTACCCTTTACACACTCCTTCGAAGTCTCAATAGTAAAGTCATAAGTTCTTTAACTGCATCTTTATTTTTTAATAACAAATTGATTAAAGTTATATACTTCAACAATCCATATCCTATAACCGTAGATTCATGCAGGGTATTTGTATGAGGTGGCTATGAAATATGATGATTGAAGTCCGTTGGCATGGTCGTGGTGGACAAGGTGCTTGGACGGCTTCTAATATTCTAGCTATGGCGGCTATGTATGATGGCAAACATGTTCAGAGTTTCCCAGCATTTGGTCCTGAGAGAGCTGGAGCACCAGTTCTAGCATTTACTAGGATAAGCGATAAGCCTATAGAGATCCATAGTATGGTCTATAATCCTGATATCGTCGTTGTACTGGATCCAACATTGCTTGGCCAAGTAAATATTACTGGAGGCCTTAAGGAGGGGGGCTTAATTATTGTAAACTATAAGGGAGATCCTGAGAAACTCTATGAGACTATTGGTGTTGAGAAGGGTAAATACAGTATATGGACAGTGCCAGCCACCGATCTTGCATTAGAGATCCTTAAGAGAGCTATAACCAATACAGCAATGATCGGTGCATTGATTAAGGCAAGGCCTCTAGTTACTATGGAGAGTATTGAGAAGGCTCTACATCATAGATTTCCAGGGCCTATTGCTGAAAAGAACATGTTTTTGATCAAGAAAGCATATGAATTGGCAAAGGAGGTGTAAAAGGATATGGCTTCTGAACCACGTGGTTGGAAGGTTCTTCCTTTCGCTGCTCTACCATATAAGTTAAGCCTAGAATATAAAACTGGTGATTGGAGAGCATTAAGGCCCATCATAGACTATAATAAGTGTGTAAAGTGTATGATATGCTGGCTATACTGTCCAGATATGGCTATTCTATGGGATGGAGAGAATGTACGCATAAACCTTGACTATTGTAAAGGCTGTGGAATATGTGCTCATGAATGCCCTGTAAAGGCTATAAAAATGGTTCCTGAAACCGAGGCTGAAGGGTGATCATGAATGGCTGAAGCTAAATCCATACCCCGTATACCCCTTGAAAAACAAACCTTAATAGCTGTGAATGGTGATGAAGCAGTAGCTTATGCTGTTAAACAGAGCCTTGTTGATGTTGTTGCTGCTTATCCAATTACTCCACAAACTATTATTGTTGAGAAATTCAGTGAATTCGTAGCCAATGGAGAAGTTCATACAGAGTTTGTACCTGTTGAGAGCGAGCATTCAGCTATGAGTGCATGTGTTGGTGCAGCAGCTGCTGGTGCTAGAGCATTTACAGCTAGTGCTGCTAATGGATTGGCTCTCATGTGGGAGATCCTCTATATAGCTGCTAGCCTTAGGCTACCAATAGTATTTGCTGTAGTAAACCGTGCATTATCTGCACCAATCAATATACACTGTGACCATAGCGATGCCTATGGCATGAGAGATAGTGGATGGATACAGTTATTCGTAGAAAATAGTCAGGAAGCCTATGACACAACAATACAGGCGTTCAAGATAGGCGAGGATCCTAAGGTCCAGTTACCAGTAGCTGTTAATCTTGATGGATTCTTCCTAAGCCATACACTAGAGAATATTAGGATGCTACCAGATGAGGTCGTACACGAGTTCTTAGGCGGTTATAGAAAGCCTGTCAAGACATTTGTCGATTACCTTGGAAAAGAAGTAGATGTTGTACTGGATCCTGCTAATCCACTTAGCTTCGGGCCATTGGATCTATATGACTATTATTTCGAACATAAGATGCACCAGATCGAGGCTATGAAGAATGTTCCTGAAGTTGTAAGACGCGTTAATGAAGAATGGTATGAGCTCACTGGTAGGAAGTATGGTGATGGAGTACTTGATACATATGCTGTAGAAGATGCTGATGTAGTTATGACAGTAATTGGTAGTACAGCAGGTACGGTAAGACATGTTGCTAAGAAGCTTAGGAATAAGGGATACAAAGTAGGAATGATTAGGATAAGAATGTTTAGGCCATTCCCATTCAATGAGATTAGAGATCTACTTAAGGATGTTAAAGTTGTAGGTGTAATGGATCGTGGAATTAGCTTTGGAAGCTATGGTCCAAGCTTTATGGAAATTAATACAGCGCTATATGATTTGAGTGAGAGACCCATGCTCGTGAACTACGTATATGGTCTTGGTGGTCGTGATGCTCCTCCAAAGGATATTGAGAAGGCGTACATGGAGTTACTTGAGACTGCCAAGACGGGTGTTGTTAAGGAGAGACTTAAGTTCCTTGGTGTAAGGGAGTGAGGGGGTGATTGTGATGACGGAGGCTAAATCCCCATATGAACTTATAAGATATGAACATGGTAAGAAGGTTCAACAGCCACTCATACTTAATCTTAGAAAACTTGCTGAAGAAAGAAAGCCGATACTATTACCCGGACATAGGCTTTGTGCCGGGTGTGCTGCTCCATTAATTGTAAAACTTGCTGGATTTGCTTTCCGTGGACCAACCATAGCCGTTAGTGCTACTGGCTGTGTAGAAGTCGCTACAACGATCTTCCCATATACTAGTTGGGCTATACCATGGATACATAATGCATTTGAAAATGCTGCTGCAACTGCAAGTGGTATAGAAGCTGCTATTAAGGCTATGAAGAAGAGTGGTAGACTACCATATGATCATATTGATGTAGTTGTATTTGCCGGTGACGGAGGTACGTTTGACATAGGCTTACAGGCACTAAGCGGTATGGCTGAAAGAGGCCATGACGTTCTCTACATACTATATGATAACGAGGCTTACATGAACACTGGTATACAGAGGAGTGGAGGCACACCCCCATTTGCATGGACAACAACAAGTCCTGTTGGAAGTGTTATACCCGGTAAGCCTCAAGAGAAAAAGCCTATAGCCGATATAATGGTTGCCCATCGCATGCCCTATGTGGCTACTGCTACACCAGCTCATTGGGCAGACTTTATGAGGAAAGTTCGGAAGGGCATTGAGGTTGATGGACCAGCATTTATCCATGCACTAAGCTCATGTAATCGTGGATGGAGGCATGAGATAAACGTAGCTCTTGAGATCAGCCGTAGAGCTGTTGATACATGCTACTTCCCACTATGGGAGTACATACGTGGTAAGGGCTACCTCCTAACAGACCGTAGCCTAGCAATTGCCAGGAACCCGAAGCTTAAGCAACCAGTAGAGAAGTTCCTTGAACTACAGGGTAGGTTTAGGCATCTATTAAAGCCTGAGAACCGTCATCTACTTAAGCAGTTCCAAGAATATGTTGATGCTGTTTGGGAGGATCTATTAAATAGAGCTGTTAATGCACCTAAGTGAAGTTCTTTTATATATCAATTATTTTTTATTTCAACATATATCCTTTATAATTAGATTATTCATACAATGGAATTTAAGGAATCCAATAATTTTGATCGATATGCTAATTAGAATCTTGAAAATAAATATATTATTTATTTAATATTATTTTCTAGAATAATTAGAGGATTTACATGGAGTGTGAATAGTTGGATGAAAATATATCCTGAATGTATTAAATGTATTATTGATGTCAGATTAAATGAGATCTTATCGCTTAAACTAGATTACAATAGATCTATAAAGCATATGCTTGAGTTGCTAAAGGTAATCAGAGAGGAATTTATTAAAAATGAAGAGCTAACCATTATAGCTACAGAAATATTCAAAAAACTACAGTATATGGTACCAGAAATTAAGGAATACTATGCAAATATCAGAAAGAAATCTATTGATGAAGCATTAAGATCTATTGATACATTTAGAAACTTACTTGAGAAATATAATGATTATAAAAGATTTAGAATAGCTACAATGATTAGTATAGCAGGAAACTTACTTGATACCGGTGTATCTGGCCATCGTCCCCCAGACATATTAGATACTGATCAAATATTATCGTCTAGATTTAGCATTGACCATACAAAAGAGATCTATGATTTTGTGAGGAAGGGTAAACTAAATATTCTATGGCTATTTGATAATGCAGGCGAGGCCATATATGATACTCTATTGATAAAGATCTTGAGAGAGCTAGGTAATAATGTTGTAGGGGTTGTTAAAGATGATCCTGGATTTCAAAACGACATTACACTGAGCGATGCATACTATGCTGGTTTAGATAAATTAGTAGATAATCTAATATCGACTGGATATAGTGGATCTAGTATACATTTAGAATATGTTTCAGAAAGGCTTAAGTATGAATTGGAAAGAAGTGACCTCGTATTTGCTAAGGGTATGGCACATTTTGAATACTTACATACAGTAAGAATTGGTAAGCCAAAGGTATTCTTATTGATCCCTAAATGCAATGTTTTGGCTAGGGTTATCGGGGTTGAGAGAGGTTCTTTTGTTGCAATATTTGATCGAGAAAACGGGTCATACAAGAACCCTACCATAAATTAGTGTAGCAGGAGCTTCTTCATAGACTTCAAATCCTTTCTCAAATGTATATCTATTAAAGACATTCTTACTGATGCCAATGAATATTTGATTCAATTTATCAATAGGTATAAGTATCTCGCCTATAAATACTGGCTCTACACGATCTTTTTTACTAATAAGACAGGTTTCTGGAATTATTCTAATGTATCTATTATGCATGTGTGCTTCTGCAATGGATTCAACAATAATACTCTTCCTAGACTCAATCATCATCTCTTCAATACTCCAGTCACTTGGCTTAACTATTAACTGGTGATGAAGAGGCTTCGATCTCGTGAATAAACCTCTTGCATTACCTGGTTTTGAACTTTCTTGTACAGTCGTTCTTGTATGCAGGTAATCAACTACTACACCTTTCTCAACAAGTACTCTTCTCCATGCAGGATATACCTCGTCGTCAAATAGTCTTTGGAGAGGACCCTTATGAAACGGATCCTCTATTATGGTTAGTTCAGCTTCAAATCTATATCCACGAGGTAATTTTAACGGTTCATCTCCTTGGAGTAAATGTATTATTTCATGATAAATTATCGGCGATGCTTCCCCAGACAATATAACATGCCATTTACCAGTATATATAGGATTTAATCTTTTAGATTTTGATTTTAAAAATATATCCCTATATATACCATCAAGAGCCTTATCTACCTTACCATAAAGACCCTTAACGTTATTGTCTGCTATAAGTTTAGATGAAGACAATATCCTTCCATAAAATATAGTATATGGATAAATGTATAATTCATATAAGTATCTATCCTCAATAGCTTCTCCATTGTTAATGAATATCTTATGTTTACGTCTAATCTTCTTTAGAATACCTATAACTTCTGCTTTTAAACCTTTTTCAAGTAATTGCTCATAAGTATACTTTACAATCTCTATTAATGGTTCAACACCATTATCTGAGCCTATGACAACAGAGCCTCGATAGTAATTTCCATGAAACCACCTACTTTTTTCTAGCAACTTAATCCTTTTCGAAATCTCTTTAGCCCATAAACTGTATTGTCTATAATCTAATGGTTCAGGGGTATTAGATGTGATAATGATGAGATTTTTATCAAGTATACGTCGACCATTAATTGTATTCTTGGCATGATTTATCTCTATACTCCCATTTCTAATACTGACTTCATAGATCTCTTCCATATACTTGATCTCATCTATAACCTCCATTATATACTCCCTAAGCAGGCTATTCTATAACTATATATTTTCTATTTTGAGAGGGGGTAATAGTGTATTTTATGGAGCATTATTAAATTCCTAGTACTACTAAGAAGACTCCATTGCTGATCATAATGTTATATAATTTTAGTGAAATATTATTGTACTAATATATATGACTAAAGAAAAGTATGTCAAACGGCATTGACAATAATGTCAAGATAATGAAATACACCATTAATACCTTAACTATCTCCATACGTGTTTCAGGAAGATCCTTTTTAATAACTTTTCTCGGTATCCATAGAATTGCATCTTTAATAGCCTTATGCAAAGGTATGAGGAAAGGTGTTTGCCTTCTATAATCTATATATTCATTACCATATTTTTCTATGAGTTTCTGTTCCTCAATAAGAGCTATCCCTACAATTGTAAATAATAGTATTAAATAGGGCATGGCTGGAGGAGGATAGTTTGCGAAAGGAACTACATACATGGATGAATATAGAAGAAGTAGTGAATAACACCATAATAATAGTCCAAGATATTGTGGATGCCTACTATACCTGTATATGCCTTGTTTGATTATTTTAACTCCTTTTAAACGATAATAAAGCCATGTAGCAATTGATATAGCTAGAACAGTGAATCCTATAAAAATAATAACAAGTATCATTATCACGTAAACCGTTGTCGTAGCTTGACTAGTAATTCCCAGTGAGTCAAGAATTAGGAATGGAGCCATGATAATACATAATGGTAAGAGTAATATGGAGTAACCAATTAGTAGTATTTCAGCGTATCCGCCAAAAACTTGAACCATTGGATACCATATATACCTTAAAACACCGATCCCAGCAAATAAGAACATTGAAAAAGCAAAGCCGCTAAAAACAGGTAAATACAGTGTTAGGGCTCCAATAAAGCTAATTTTAGTCCATCGGACTATAAAGCCTAGAATAATAAAGGCAATTGACAGAATAAAAGTAGATATTCCTATAATCATTGCACATTGATAAAGAAGACTAATATTCTCAGGTATTGCATGCCATTGATAAATGTCTGGAAAGATCCTTTTTAGTACATTACCTATAATAGTTGGCAAAATAAAAGTTGCATAGAATAAGGCTATTGTGAACAATATAGAGAATATAATGGAGAAAATAAGCTTTGA
>CAZITZ010000003.1:24258-25642 GCA_964542295.1 uncultured Desulfurococcaceae archaeon | reverse complement strand
TTATACGGGTTTCTAGCTGGCCTCATAATTATATTGATCGCTATTGACATACTCGTGCTAGTAAGAGCACTATTGCCTTTCCCCATATTGGTCTCAATTAATTTTGCCGTAATAGGTTTATTACTTCTCTTCTATGCTTACCTACAAACTGAGAAAAGTGAGAAGATATACTATAACATATGGGGTTTGTTCTTTCTAATATTGTCAATATCAATAGCTACATGGAATATTACTGGCGATGGAATGATTGGATTGGCTATCCTATTAGCTGGTATTGGTGGATTAGTTATTTATGCTAGTTTTTCACAGAAGTGAATTCTATACTTCTCCCTTCCATATACATTAGTATCTGTCTCAGCCTTATGTAAATCATTAATTTCTTGGTGACAGATTTATCTAGTTCTAGTAGATAATAGTATCATATACTATAGAGTCTAGGTGTATATCTTGGTTAAGAAGAAAGCCATACTTGAAAAATTACTCAATATAATACCTGGTTTTCATGGATATAGAAAAAAGGAGTATATCCGTGAAGACGATAAATTGATTAGAGAATACATGGTCCGTATACTGACTGATGCTATAAGGGATCTTGAAGAAGCCATTGCTTATCTAGCTGAATATGACTTTAATACAGCTGAACGGTTTGATTCTGTTTTAAGAGAACTCAGGCTTATAACTGATAAGATCCGTTGGGCAGAACATGGATATGCTCCTCATTATAATATTGTTAAAATCCAAGAGGAGGATCTAGATAAAATTAGAGGAGTTGATGCCAGCCTTGTTGATGATATTGAGAAGCTCCGTGAATTTGTAGCTAGTCTTAAGAACGATACAATGCTTGGTAATCCGGTTCGTGATAAGATAAGGGATGCTTTACAACTTATAACTAGTATTAGGAAGGGACTGCTGGAGAGGGAGAAGATCGTTAGAGGCTGGATTAGTGCTGGTGAAGAGAAATAGTTTTCTATAAAATGTTGTTTTCCATATAAGTTTATGAATAAGGGAATATATAGTATTTGTTAAGGGTGTAAAACATGGTTTTGGATAAGATTGGTAAGGGTATTGGTAAGGTGACTCGTAAAGTCGGTGGTCTTGAGCCAAAGCTTATTGAGTGGAAAGATGCTTCTCCAGAAGATATTGTATGGAGGTATCCCGATGAAGTTATTCCATGGGGTTCTGTAGTTGTCGTTAAGGAGTGGGAACGTGCAGTCTTTTACCGTGATGGTAAGGTCTATGGTGTTCTTGGACCTGGCAGGCATGTACTTGATACACAAAATGTTCCTTTCCTAAAGGGCCTTGTTGAGGGATTGTATGGAGAGAGTATATTCCGTGCAATAGTTATTTTCGTAAATATTAATCGTATGCAAGGTAAATTTGGTGG
>CAZITZ010000003.1:2643-24158 GCA_964542295.1 uncultured Desulfurococcaceae archaeon | reverse complement strand
TGGATACTACAGGGTACTGCGGCACCTTATTTAGTACAGCAGGAGACAGCCCGGAAGTTTGCAGAGGCTATTGAGAAGACAAAGGCTGGTGGTGCAGCATTTGGTGCTGGATTAGTAGCTATACCATGGGCTCTACAGCCTCCGCCTCAGCAAGCATATCAACAGCAGCAACAGCCTCAACAATCCCGGGCAGCTGTCGGCGCAGTATCTACTCAGCAGCCTCAGGGATATATTGCTAGATGCCCATATTGTGGTAAAGGACCCATACCTGCAGGAGCTAAATTCTGTCCATTCTGTGGCCATCAGATTAAATGGTGTCCTAATGGACACGTAGTTCCAATGGAGGCTAACTTCTGTCCAGTGTGTGGCAGTGAAGTAGGTGGTTAGCTAAAATAATTTTAATCCATTAACAATTATTTTATCATTGATCCTATGCTATTGCTTGCTGTGTCTTTTTATCAAAGAAGAATACTCTATCTTTATTAAATACCCAGTATATCTTTTCTCCAAGACTAATATTTAATCTGCCTTTTACAACAGTAACATAATCAGTGTTATCACCTATTGAGAAATGTATATATGACTCTAGGCCTAATGGTTCATAACCTATTACTATAGCTTCATAATATCCATGGCTTGGCCTTGTATCAATAATTATATCCTGAGGCCTTATCCCCATTACAATATCCCTACCTATATATTGTTTTAATGGATCAATGTATTTATCTGGGACAATAATCTTTACATCTCCTGTCTCTAAGAACAATTTATCTTCCTTAGCGATAAGCGTTCCCACCATGAAATTCATTGGAGGTATGCCTATAAATCCTGCTACGAACATATTCTGCGGCCTTTCAAATACATCTATTGGTCTACCTATTTGCATTACCCTGCCATTGTTCATAACAGCTATCTTATCAGCCATAGTCATAGCCTCAACTTGATCATGAGTTACATATATTGTTGTAATACCGAGTTTATCGTGGAGTAATTTCCTTAACTCAAACCTCATTTTAACACGTAGTTTTGCATCTAGATTACTCAATGGCTCATCAAGCAAAAATACCTCTGGTGAACGAACAATAGCTCTGGCTACTGCTACTCTTTGCTGTTGGCCTCCACTTAATTGCTTCGGATACCTATTCAATAGATCCTCTATACCGAGGAATCTAGCAACCTCTACAACTCTTTTCCTACGCTCATTAATTGGAACACCAGCCATTTTCAATGGAAACTCTATATTCTGGTAAACAGTCATATGAGGATATAGGGCATAGCTCTGGAAAACCATAGCAACATTTCTCTTAACAGGATCAACATTATTTACTAGTCTGTCTCCAATCCATATTTCTCCTTCATCCGGTTCTTCAAGACCTGCTATTAGTCTTAGAGTAGTTGACTTTCCACACCCACTTGGTCCAAGGAGCACAAAGAATTCTCCATCCTTTACTTCTAAATTAACTCTATTAACAGCTACTACTTTACCAAACTTCTTAGTTACGTTTTTCAGTACTACTTTAGCCATGATACTACCCCTTACCAGCTGATATGACTATTCCACGGATTAAATACTTGTTTAGGACTATAAACAGGAGTATAGTTGGAGCAGCTGCAACAAGAGATCCAGCAATTATAGGGGTATACTCTGTCCACATAGAACGTTGAAATGCAAAGCTAAGACCTACAGGTAAGGTAAAGTTTTCAGGAGATCGAAGGAAGACAAGAGGGCCGAGGAAAGCATTCCAGGCTCCAAGGAATTGATAAACAGCTACAGCTCCTATAGCAGGCTTACCCAATGGTAGAGCTATGTAGAAAAATGCCTTTATAGGTCCGCATCCATCGAGTCTCGCAGCATCGAATACTTCCTGGGGTAGTGATAGATAGTATTGTTTCATAAGAAATATACTTGATACATTAACTAGGCTTAGTAGTGCTAGACCAAATATGTTGTCTATGAGTCCTAATCTATAAACGATAATATAATTGGGAACTATTGTTACAAATACAGGGATCATTAATAATGCCAGTAAAGCCGAGAATAATGCATCTCTACCTGGAAATCTAAGTCTTGCAAAAGCATAGCCTGCCATACTTGCAAACAATATGTTTCCAACAACAATTATACCTGCATAGAGCGCTGAGTTAAGTATCCATCGAGTAAACAGTTCCAGCCTAAATAGTTTTAGATAGTTCTCAAATGTAAATGGACTCGGTATCCATTCCGGCGGAAATCGGGAGGCTTGCTCCCATGTCATGAACGATGCTACAAATGATCTGATGAAAGGAGTCAAGTATACTAAAGCGAATATACTTAGAACTAGATATACAAAGGCAATCCATAATATCCTTGATAGCTTAAATTTAATCCTCATCTAGGCATCACCTTGAATTTCTTCTGGAAAATATATGTTGATATAAAGATTAGTGAAAATAGGAACATACTTTTAGCAGCAGCTACCCCCGGTCTAAGATTAATAAATGCTTCTTTATAGATATCGAGAGCCATAGTATATCCTGATCCTCCTGGGCCGCCGCTTGGACCGGCCATTACCCATGCTAGATCGAACATTTGTAACGTACCTATTAATCCCATTACTACAACATATATTATCATGGGCTTTAGCATGGGAACTGTTATGTATATGAATCTTCTTATAGAGCCTGCTCCATCCAGCATTGCAGCTTCATATATGTCTCTTGGTATAGACTGCATTGCAGCAAGAAATGATACCATGAAATGACCACTTGTACCCCATATAGCTACAATCGCTATTGCATATAGGAGATAGTTCTTATCATTGATCCAATCTGGGGCAAATCCAGGAGCAATGAATTGGAGCATGTAATTTATGAAGCCATATTTCATGAATAACCATATGAATATTAATGAAACTATTACTGGGCAAGTAACGGCTGGAAGAAAGTAAGATACCTTATAGAATTGAACACCTTTAATTTTTTGATTAGCAAATGCCGCAAGAATCATAGCTAATATTGTCTGTGTAGGTACAACTATAGCCGTATACAATAAAATATTACGTAAACCAGTAAAGAAGGGGGCTAGAAAATAAGGTGCACCATTAAATCCTCTCACAAGATCATTGAATAATACTTGATAATTATATAATCCAGCAAATTGCATTGGACCTAGATAATCCCACTTGAAAAAACTCAAATAGACTGCAAATAATGCAGCAAAGTATCCAAAAAACATATTGAAAGCAACAGCTATAGAAACTAGAAGTAAGCCTGATAAAGCTTCACGTGACCTCCTCATAGTCATTAATTGATTATATTTTTGTTTAAGGAAGGAATTAATATGGGAAAAGAAATTTATTTTATTATTTGGCCTGGACACCCAAGCCGCCTCCATTACTGATTAGCCTTGAAACATTTCCTGAACAACCTGCTTCATCGACTGTAATGCTTCATCAATGCTAACCTCTCCTCTCATAGCCGATGCCATAATATCGCTTATCTTTGACTCAAGTTCGCCTGTCTTAGGACCAAATTGAAATACTTGAACCAATGTATATTGGTTTATAAATGATAAGCTCTTCTTATGCTGAGGCCACATCGCAGGATCTTCTTCAAGACCTTTAATAGATGGTAGTGTATGGCCCATTTCTACAACGAGTGTCTTCTGACCGTCTTTTCCAACAACATATTTCATAAACTTAACAGCAGCTTCAGGAGCTTCTGATTTAGAGTTTATAGCTAGTGCAACAGTATATGCCATAGTTACTCTACCAGCACTTCCACGAGGTACAGGTGCAATATCCCAGTCTTCACCAAACTTGAAGTCTGGATACTGATCAGCTAAGAATGGTATCATCCAGTTACCACTTATAACCATTGCTACTTTCTGACTACCAAATGCATCACCAAGCCATCCAGCACCCACGTCACTTGGTGCAACTACTGCTGGTGTTTGGCCATTAGCTTCACGTTCAAGCTTTCCTTTCAAATACAGATTGATATACCAGGTCATAGTCTCCTTAACGGCTGGATCGTCAAACCAGGAAGCATCATCAGGACTATCAAATACAGGTGTTGGAGCTCCATTACTTAATGCAACCGGTACATATCTGTTGAAGCCGCCAAGATATATTGCTAATCCGGGTGTACCTGTTTTGTCAGCAATTGTTTCAGCATACTGTAATAATTCATCCCATGTATCAGGAGGATCTGTTAAACCAGCCTGCTGGAATAGCTTCTTATTATAGAATAACATTAGCATACTCCAGTCCTTAGGTAAACCATAGATCTTGCCGTCAGCTCCCTTAAATGGTGTTAACAAGAAATCATAGTATTGGTTAATGAAATCCTGATCTACATAGTCTGATATCGGTAGTAATGCACCTTTCTCAGTAAACGTCGGAGCCCATGCCGAATCTAGATAGAATACATCTGGAGCAACGCCAGCACCGAATGAAGCCAATATGTTCTCATGGAACATCTGTGTTATGACTTCATACTTTACTTTTATATCTGGATTATCTTTTTCAAACAAATCAATAATTTTCTCATAATTCTTCATCTCTGTTTCTCCAGCACTCCATCCAGCGAATCTAATATACGTCTTTTCTACTACCTGTGGCGCTTGAGCTTGTGACCATATAAACCATCCAGCTACAGCCGCTAATACTATTACAACCACTATTATTAATGCTAGAAACGTTTTAGTTAATCCTTTATACATACCCAATAAGCTCACCTATAAAAGCTATTTAAAGCCCTGTACAGTATTTATTACTACTTAGTAGTATAAAAATCTTTCCAGCTGATAACGGTTCTTCATAGAATATTTATAATTTTGACTAAACACTTCGTGAAAAATATAAACAATAATTTAGTTAAACAAAATATATAACAATATTAAGAAAATTAAATCATCGCTCACCAGTAACTTCAACTATATCAGACTCAATATCTTCTAAATATGCACCCCACCCACCAACAGTATATTTCCTTCCATCTATAGTTCTAACAGTTATTCTTGCCACACCAACATATATATCATAAAGAGTATCAATGGGTTTTCCAATCAATATCGTGGGTTCTTTACTGCTTACAAGTCTACCATAGACTTTAACAATAACATTAATCTTTTTCTCCTTAAGTATATTGATCATATCAATAGCCCTTAAAATATTGGTAAATCTCCTACTAAAGACTTCATCACCGTAAGCAAAATAAATTGGTTTAGAAAGATCTCTTAAATTATGTAGAAAGTACTCAGTGAATAACTTTATCAACCCTTTATTCTCTGTATAATAACCTGTAGCAGTGGTCTCTTCAAGATGATGAAGATTAGTTGAAAATACCAGCATTTTCCTATCAGGAACAACAATCACTATTCCTCGTGTTTTTCTAATTCTTAATTCATCAACAAATCCTTTAACTTCTATATCATCAAATGATACTAAACATGTTGAAACTCCTCTCTTGTAGGCCTCTCTCAATGGCTTCTCTAGGAATTTCATCATGTGCTTATAACAAGAAACAAGTACTTCATGCTCTGCATTATTTATTGCTTCAACAATTTTTAATTTTAAATTAGCTAAAGAATTTATTCTCCAAATTATATCATTAGATTGTTTTGGCCTTGTTCTATACACTTTCTCTAGAATATTTACAGCAGCTACATAATTTTCTCGTATATTTCTTTCCAGTCTTTTAGTTAATCTTAATAGTGCTTGCCTTGGCTCTACTGCTCTATATAATTTCGGTCTTCCATCACTAGATATGACTAGAGCTTTTTCTTCAAGACTATGTAATACATCGTATACTCTTGGCTGAGGTATATGGGCTCTCTTTGCTATTTCTGTAGTAGTCATAGCATCTCCTTGAAGAAGTATAATATACGCTTTTGCTTCATAATATGATAACCCAAGTGCTCTAAGTCTTATCATAAGCTCATCGTTCTTAGAGAGCTCCAAGACCACTCATCTCTACAATTGAATTATTAAAGGCAGTCCTTTTTAGTATATCCTATATAGTTTGCATATTTTTTAAATACTACTAGCAAGTAATAAAGTTTTGTAGGGAGTAATGCATTAAACAACTACACAATCGAATCGGTGAAGAGTTCAAATGACTTACGTGTTCATATGGGATTTTGACGGCGTTATAGTCCACACACCACATGAAGATGCTTGGAGAATGGCATCAGAAGTTTATGGGATCAAAGGTTTTAACCATGACTTTTATATGAAATATGTCTCCGGTAGACCAAGGCTTGAAGGAGGTAAAATGATCCTAGATTTACTTGGCTATTATGAATCACATGGAATAAGTGATGAGGAAACTAAGAATAAAATACTACAAGAATTTGTTGAATTGAAAAACAATATTTTCCATGAACTCATTGAGCAAAATATATATGAAGTCAATTGGGATGTTATAAACTTCATACTCAGGGCAAGAAGTAAGGGTATAATCCAGGTGCTAGCATCTGCATCTCGTAATGCTCTACCTATTGCATACAGGATTCTGCTTCCCAATAATATTCCGTTAGTAAGTTTATTTGATATAAACTCTAGTGGTTCAGGGAGTACTAAAGAAGAGGTTTTTAAGAATGGAATAAACATGGTCCTAGAGAAATATGGAGAAATAAAGTGTGGTATAATATTTGATGATGCTCCATCCGGTATCCTAGCAGGTAAAAGACTTGGTTTAAAAACAGTTGGCTATGGAGATGACTCTCTTAAGGAAACAGGTGCTGATATAGTCATAAATGAATTTAGCAATTTGGATCCCCTCAACTTAATAAGTATTCTTGGGTGTGATTAATTGAAATACAAGTTTAGATATACTGGCTCAGGTATTGATTATTTATTAGAGGAAAAGCTTGGTACTCTCCTTACATTATCAAATGGAAGGTTCTCTCTACGCGGTGAATTAGAACTTGCTCCATCAAAATATGGTTTGTTCGTCAGTCATATCTATGATTATACCCCAATATTCTATAGAGAATTAGTTAATCTTCCAAGACCAATTGCAATATATATTATGGTTAATGACATTCCCTTATCATTAATTAAAGAAGGTAAATACTCTATAGAGAGAACTCTTGATATAGGTTCGGGTACTTTAGAGACAATTGTTAAATGGAATAGTGATGAGAAACAATTAGTCTATAAAAGCTTAAGAATAGTCCATAAGGAGATAAAAGAATTAGCCGCTGTAAAGGCTAGTATAGAAGTTAAGGGATTTTCTGGGAAATTAATAATTGTATCTCCAATAGAATTTAATACAATTAATCCTTTAATGCCCGAAGAAGTTAGTATACGCCACTATAAGGTTATTAAATCTGAAGCAAATAGTGATGGTATAGGTATAGAGGTTGAGACATTAGATAGAAAATATAGAGTAGGTATTGCATCATCTACTAGGTCTAATGATAAAAAGTACAAGAGAAGGATCCTTATTTCACAAGACTTCATAGGAGAAGAATTAATTTTTAATATAGATAATGGGGATTCTATTGAAATACTGAAATATATTGGTGTTTCAAGGAATATTGAAGTCAATGATCCTTTAAAAAGATCCTTTGAAGTAGTTAGTAAAGCATATGACATGAAATGGAATGATCTTGTACAAAAACATGTTGATGAATGGAAGAAAATATGGAGTAGAATAGACCTTAGGATAGAAGGAGATGAGTATATTGAGCGTTTATTAAAGTTTAATGCCTTCCACCTACTCCAATTAGTTGATGACGATAGTGATTATCTAATCATACCCTCTAGAGGCCTTCACGGAATAGGCTATAGAGGACATGTATTCTGGGATACTGATACATATACATTGCCTTTCTACATAGCCTTTGACCCTAGGGCTGCAAGGAAAATACTTATGTATAGATGTAAATTTATTGAAGAAGCTAAGAAATATGCTCGTAGCCTTGGATATAATGGTGCTAGATATCCATGGGAATCAGCTGATGATGGTGTTGAAGCTACTCCTAGGGAAATCCCATTAGATCCTCTTGGAAAAGACATAGTTAGGATCTATACTGGTGACGAGGAGGAACATATTACAGCAGATATAGCTTATGCTGTCGATCTCTATTATAATGCAACAATGGACCAAGAATTCATGAGTAAATGCGGCCTTAAAATATTGTTTGAGACTGCCAGGTACTGGGCGAGTAGAGTAGTATTTGAAGATGATAGGTACGTAATAAAACATACTATGGGACCTGACGAATACCATCATGGAGTCGATAATAGCTTCTACATAAATACCATGGTTCGCAGAAACCTTGATCTTGCAATAAAGTATTATCATGAAGCATTAAGGAGGCATGAATGGAGTAAGACAATAAGAGCTCTTAAGGTAAGTGGAGACGAGATTAGATTATGGAAGGACATAAGGAATAAAATATACATACCATGTCATGATGATGGATTATGTGAGGAATTTGATGGATATATGTTGCTGGATGATTTTAAAGTCGAATCTAATTGTATTGGAGAAAAATGTCTTCCACCAGAGGTTGTGGAGAGAATCGAGAAGACAAGGCTCGTTAAACAAGCCGATGTAATAGCTGCAATGTTCTTACTCAAAGATGAATTCAGCGAAGATACTGTTTTGAAGAACTTTAAATATTATCTTGAGAGAACAACGCATGGTTCATCATTATCTATACCAATGTATTCGGCAATGGCAGCTAGACTGGGATTAATGGATCTTGCATATAATTATCTTTTAATAGCTGCTGCATCAGATCTGGAAGACGTATATGATAATACCGAATATGGTTTTCATGTAGGAGCTGCTGGCGGCACATGGCTTGCTCTTCTTCATGGATTTATAGGCATCAATTATAAAGATGGAGAGATCATTATTGATAAACCTAGAATACCCTCAAAATGGCGTAAAATATCATTTAATATATCGTCAAAGGGTAGTATAAAAAGAATCGTTATAGAAAATACTGGTAGTGAAATATCGTATTCTATAAAAGATCTCTAAAACAATATCTTTTACCCAATAGCAATTAATTGAATATTATTAACTCGTTAGAAATTATATTTATTAATTAAAGAGATATAATATTCTTAACAATACAGTAGTAAGGTGTTGTAGATTGGCTATATCTAGTGATAATGAAGTATCTTCTGCAACTATATTTAGATGTAGAAATTGTGGGGCACCATTAGATGTTAGTCCAGAGACTATTGTCGCTATATGTAGTTATTGTGGATATGCGAATTGGATTAGAGAAGATCTGAAAGAAGACATATTAATAGTTGAATCGTTGAAAGATAATGAGATCCTTGGTAAAGCTCGTGATAGAATTGAGACTGATAAGGATTTAAGATCTATTGCTAAGTACATCAGTGTTTTGAGACCGTATCTAGTGTGTATACCATTTTATTTCGTAGATGTTAAGGCAGAAGCTGATTATAGTGGTACTGTTAATGTACGTGTCCGTAAATGTACGGGTTCTGGTAAGAAAAGAAGATGCTGGATAACAACATATACTGTACATGTAGATGGGCATTATGGTCCATTCTCAGCATCATATCCAATTATATGTAGGAGGGGAGTCAAGGCTTTCTCAGCCAATGCTCTTGGAACATATTACTTAAGAAACCCGGTTAAGCCCAAGTATTTATCAGAAATAGATTTTGAAGCTAAAACTACTAGGAGGATTTTAGCTGTTGAGATAGATCGGAAGACAGCTATGGATATAGCATTAGATGATCATCTTGATACATTACGAGATAAAGTTACTAAGGAGATTAAGAGAGAGGCTGAAAGCAAGGTTAGATGGAGAGGAGCTGTTGTAGGTTCTACAATTATCTGGAAGAAAATTACTCCTAAGAATATAAGGATTCGTTCATCATCAATAATAATACTCCCATTATATATAGTCCCTTATAGCTATAGAAGAGGGGTCTATAGACTATTCCTTAGCGGATGGGATGGTGAAACAATTGTAGCGGAAGAGCCTATGAAGCTAAGCAATAGGATATTGTGGGGCGGTGGAGGAGCTCTAATAGCTGGATTACTCGGAGGAGCTGCAATTACACTTTTCAATACTGAGGATCTAACGAGCATTATCATGGGAGCTATAGCATTAGCTATAGGAGGATATAGTTCATGGTACTCTCTTAAAATGGCTACAAGACCTGTTAGAGTAGAGGTTATAGGTGAAAAGTTTAGAGCAATTAAGGAACTTGGAGAAAAAGTTGGGAAGATACTAAGTGTTGTCGGTTCTTTTGAAGGCCTTATACAAGTTATAGGTCAAGAAGCTATTCATGAGTTTTTATCGAAGGATTAGTAGGTGATTATGTATGAGCAAAGTTGAGCTTCGCAGAGAAAAAGGTTTTGTATTAATTAGATGCCCTTACTGCACTGCAGAGTACAGAGTACCTGAGACCATAACCTATGCTACATGCCCGTATTGCGGTACAACCTTTAGACTTGCTAAGCCAGATGCTAAGATTGAGCATTTTCTATTTAAAATGATATTTGATAAAAACTCTGCATATAAACTGGCTAGAGATTTTGCTACGCAACAGGTAGGTGTAGTCGAAGATCTCTATGAAAATTCATCGTTTGAATCAGCTACATTATATTACGTGCCATTATATATCTATGAGATAAATATTAAGGCATTATGCAGGGGTGAAAAAGAAGAAACCTCTGAGAAGGGAGAAATTGAAATAACTGTTCATGGGGGAGAGGAAATTAGCTATGAGCTTGTCAAGGCTGTTGACAAGGTACCTATACCTTTGCCTGATGACTATGGTTTTCCCGCCAGAGCTAGAACGTACTTTAAACCAACTGTTTTAAAGGATGGAAAATATCTACAGCCTAATAGAGATCCTATGGAGCTTTTCGATGATGTTAAAAGGCCTAGTTTAGAACAAGCTATTGAGGAAGCCAAGATCTCGTGTGACCATGGATATAGAGTAATTGACAACTCTAAATACCATGGCATAGCTCATTACCCATTTTGGTGGATCAAGTACAAGTACCGTGGCAAGACATATAATGCATTAGTCGATGCAGCCGATGGTACAATAGTATATCTAGAATATCCACTAAGTATGTCTGGCAGGCTTTTTAGCTTAGGAGGAGGAATGGCTTCAACGCTAGTAGCCGGAGGTATAGGCTCATTAATTACATGGTATATACTTAAACAACCATTACTAGGTTTTATTGGCGGCTTTATAGCTGCAATACCTGGTTTTCTCGTAACAGCATCTAAAATGATCTTTAATAAGGGTAAATACAAGTTTAAGCCAGGTGAAGAAGCATTATTTATGCCAGTACGTTAACGACAAAATAGTTTATTTAAATTCTCAATATACTTCTTTTCCTCCATAAACTATATAATGAAATAGCTGAAGCAGTAAGATCCGCTATAGAGCCGGGATTACAGTTCATTGACTGTAGTTTTCTATCAAAATCCATAACTATGTCCATCCATTCTTTACCTGCTACAATAACTTTATCCAGAATGTATCCAGCAAACTCCATAACATTTTCTACCCAATCCATGCCATACTTTCTAATAATGACTGTATCCTTAATCTTTGATAACAGATATAGATAGGTTTCGACAATTGCCCTATTCCATGCCCTATGGTAATCAAGTCTATTACTAAGAAACTTCATCGCATCCATTGAAGCCTTATAACAATTAACTACTTCATTGGCCACTATATCATTTCTTGAACTGTACTTTAAGATCCTCCATAAACTAATATTTCCTCTCAATATCTCCTCTTGATAACTTGGACTCCATACGTTAGGATAGCCATGGGTCTCATCGGTTTCTTTAATATAACTCGGTGATGCTTTTCTAATGGCTTTATAGAACATTATAGTATCATGTACTGTTGAATGCTTCTCAACTATACTACATGCTTTTCTAACAAGATCATTTATATCAACTTGTTTCTTCTCACTAAATAATTCTCCAATTGAAAGCGATAGGGGTGTTAATAGCAGTGATGAGCCTAGGCAAGTATTTCCTCCACCAGTCATTAACATTGAATCAGTGACTATGCCATAAATTAAATCACCAATCGTATACCTATTGTAGCGTTTATAATATCCTCTAACTGCTCCACGATATAGCCAATAAGTAAATACATTACTAGTTATTATGAAGTCTTCAAACCAAGTATCCTCATGGTCAACTAATCTATGTACATTACCAGGCTTAGGATAAGCTGAAACTTCTAGTCCAATGCCGGACGACAGTAATACAACATGGTATCCAAGTTTATGCAATACCCTTCACCAATCAATAATATGTAATAGGTAATCATAAAACTTATTTAGACTATGTAGCGAAACTAGAATATTGATGATGAGGCTTAGTAGGGGGCTAGAGCCTTAGAAATCCATGGCCGGAAGCGCCCTGCTGAACTTTCAGAATGTGATGCCTCATGATAATTCTTATATTTTCTATGAGGCCATTTCATTATATTAGATGAAGAGAAAGGGAGTCTCTGATCTTAGTTACTGGTGATGAATGCCGGAGACAGATTTCCATAAGCTAATTAAATTCTTATTTATATGCCATGATTAATGGATCATGAATAAGCTTTAGAGCTTTGCTTAATACCTTAACTATTAAGTATAATTCTTATGGGGAATATGTTTTGGGAAAGAACTTACCCAGGAATAGTAATGAAAAAGTAATTATAGTTACTGTAAGAGGTAGAAACAATTACTTAAGATGGACCCTTGTGCAATGGTTTATGGAGATTAAGGATATTGTTGAAAATGAGTATGGTATTAGACTTGAGCTTAAAGTCCTTAATTCTGATGAAGATTATCCAGTTATAATGCATGGAGACAGGATCATTTTTGAGGGATTACCGGGTGAAGAAGGATATTTTATTGAGATTCTTAAGAAAATCGTTGAAAAAGAATTATATGGTGAGTAACAATTTTGCCTAGATTTCTTGAAGGCGAACCCCTACTTTATAATGGATGGATATGGATTGTTAAGGGAGTACAGCATCCAGATGAATATGTAGTTGCTTACCCAAGATATTGTATTGAATGTATTCCTCCAAGGAAGCTATTTAGGATGGAAGTTCTCCGTAAAATAAAGTATTATAGATGGGATTGTATAGGCCTAAAACTTCCAGTTATACCTAAGAAAGATGTAAAACCCTTTGCTATTAAGCCAAGAGATAAAGTTATGGAATTTATAGACTTAATAATTGATTTATCAGGTATTGATTATGATGATGTACTATTAACAGGTAGTCTCTTAATAGGATATGATCCTATTTATTCAGATATCGATCTTGTATTTTATGGAGAGAACATTGTTGATAGAGTATATGATATTTTAAGATATTTACGTGAATCAGGAATAACATCATCCCTTGGTCCATCTGGTTTACTTATTGAATATGATAAGCATAGGGATCTATCTCTTGATCAATACTTCATGCTTAGAAAGGGTAGTTTGTTACAAGGCTATTATATGAAGAAGTATAGATATACTATTAGGTTAGTGCCATATGATCGCGGCTATAGTGGATGTATTGATTGTGTTGTTTGGAGTGATTATAAAGACTTAACTATTAAGGTAATAGAGCCTATTAAACCATATACTACACCGGCTTTATATATGGTTAAAATAATTGATTCACCATTAGACAAAGACCTAGCATATATGGTGAGTTTTCGAATTAGATATACTGAATTAGGTACAGGGGCATTACTACGTGGTGTATTTAGAATTGAAAAACATTTGAAGGATGAAAATTATTATATCATACCAGATCATTCTTCCGTAAAGATTCTTGACTATAGCCCATAATTCTACATCGGTATTACTTACGGTATTTCCATCTATAGACCATATAGACACCTATTATCAATATAATCAATACTATGATTATGACGTTTCTTAACTGATCCCCGGATGGAGTCGTAGGAAATGTTGACTCCGGTATAGAGGGAGATGTAGGGGTTGTTGGAATTGTTTCTGTTGGAGGAGTAATTGTTGGTGTCTTAGTTACTTGGCTAATCACTACATTCTTAAATAGTGAAGCTGAGCGATTCAATGGATCGTATGCTATGATCCTTATAGAATGCTTACCTGGTGATAATTCTATCTCCATTGATCCCTCAGCTTGAACTTCATAGGATGTATTGTCGATTTCTAATAATATCTTATCTACCCATAAATCGTCGCTTACATCCCATACAATATTTATGGAGGCTTCTTGAAGACTTATGTTAAATTTATTAATGGATGGTGGTCCTGTATCTACTGCTATAAGGTATTTTACAGTATTATTAATACCTAGAAAATCTATGATTGATATATTTATCACGTAAATGCCTTTACTCAGATCTATTGTTAGAGGAGTGGTCCAATTATCTATTGTTACATGTATATTTCTAATAATCATTGTATCATTAGCTAAATACCTATATATGACTATATTAGAATCCTTTACCGGGATAAATACTTCCCCAATACCTTCAATGCTATACTTATACGCTAAAAGATACATAGTTAATTCAACAGAATCACTATTAAATATTAAAGTATAATTGTTCCTAAAAGTGCCGACAGTTGTATTTAGATCTGGAGACCATTCTAGATTAGCTAACGGTTTCATAAGATGTCCAATAATTACTAAATGCTTTATACTAGATCTATTTAGTAGATCTTTAGCTTCGATAGTAATTCTGGCTACATACCTATTCATCGATATGGGTAAGGTAAGTTTATAGTTTAATGACTTATTTGCTTCTAATAATATAGTCGTCTCATTACCGTCAATATATATAATGTTTATTATAACATGTCTTAGCGTTATATCTTCAATATTGATGTTGAAAGTTGTATTTAGACTATATTCGATTAATGGAATAACATATACCTTATATTCTCCTAGTTGGCTATATTCTGATAAGTTAGATATTGAAATTATGGGAGCATTATTATCTATTATAAATAAATATGTTACTATGGTCTGAAGAGAAGTATCTAGTCCCATATGGTCTATTGATACTATCTTTATACTATGGTTACCATCAGGGTATAATGTTGTATTAATGGATATATTATATGATCCTATACCTTCAAATTCACTTAATAATTCATTATCTAGGTAAACTAGTGTATAGGCAGAAGTATTATCGAGAATCATAAGTTCTATTCCAAGGACTCCATACGCTATCGTATGATTACTAATTCCTGTAACAATAATTACTGGTGGAGCCGAGTCCTTCCAATATTTTAATTCCTTAAATGATACATGTCCTACTCTATCGGATGCATAAATTGTAATGTTTACATATCCATCTGGATAAGGACTCAGATCTAATGTAATGTTTACTGAACTATCATGAATTACGCTGTAGAATTGATTATTCACAAGGATAGTTATATTATTAAATGATACATCATCGACAATTATTGAAAGAGATAACTCATTGAGTACTCTAGATCCATTTGGTGGATTCGAGTAAACATCTATTACCGGGTTAGTATTATCTATAATTACATGTGTTCTATTTGATCCTCTTAATCCATTAGAATTTAAAGCTTCAATAACTAGTTCATACTCTCCGTCACCAAGATCATTTACCAGTACATGCGCTATACCAGAACTGGGATCATAATTCATAGGGATCTCGGTTACTAGTGTATTATTGAAATATATTTTAAGGGATACATTAACTATTCTACTTAGATCTTCTTCTACTCGTGTAACTATATTGAATGGTGTTGAAATAACTGTATTATTGGCTGGATATAGTATTTTGATGAATGGAGGCGTCGTATCATTTTCTATAATTGTAATGGTATATATTCTTTGAAAATCTTCGGCCTTTACTAACAATGCATAGTATGTTTCATTACCATTAAATATTATTGATCCATCATTAATATATATTGGATTAGAGAAGTTACCAAGGTAATCAAGATCTTCACTAATAGATGTAAGATATACCTTATTGTTAAACGCTATTAAGATCTCAATATTATTATCATTATCTATGTCACCTATCGACATTGTTGTTATTGATCCTCCATCATAGCCTCCAAGATCTATTTCCCTCAATAAGTAACCAGAGTCTCCATCATAGAATCTACATAATCCATCATTATCTATCCTATTAATAAGATCTATGACTATACTATTTCCTGCAATAGATAATCCATGCAGCAAATATGTATCATAATCAAGATTGATCGTGTATTTCTGAGAACCCGTACCTAATTGATAGCCAATGAATCTAACACTATCTACTGTTATTGATCCACCAGTAAATGATACAATAACGTATCCAACTACTAGTCTTCCAACTATGCTATAGGGTTTAAATACTGTTATCGGTATCCTATTTGTACCCTCATCGCTCCATTGATAAATTGGTTCCTTAACCTCTATTCCTCCATATAGGGTTATGCCTATTATACTTACTTCAAACCTGATGTAGCCTTTAGTAGTTATTGAAGACAAGATCTCTATGTAGCCGTCTCCATCATCATCAGAAGGTATTTGATTAGTCCATAAAGTATATGCCCTGCCATCGATGACTTCTACGGGTTGTTCAATGCCATTAACTAGATCAAATTTATAGATCCATGTCTTAGCAATTATTCGGGGCGGAAAACTTTGAATAATCTTAATACCTGATACAATAACTGATAATATACCATTATCCAATATACCATTTTGAACCGCTGGTATCAAACTGTATTCATTAGGATCAGGAAGTGTATAGTTCTGCGTTAATAAGATACTTGAAGTAGCAGGTTCAACTAAGTCCATTTTAATGGTTCTATTAGCTCCATTAATTGAAATAATAGCTATCTCATTAAATCCATTACCATTTATATCAGCTAAAGGAGTCATAGTATAGATTCTAAAACCGTTTTCTACCGTATAATTATAGATCAGTGATCCATTTAATCCATCAATAAATACAACAGTATAATTACCAATGCCCACAACATCATTTACTCCATCAGAACTATAATCTATCAATGATGCAACTCTCTCAATTCCACTGACATCTAGTGACCATACGGTTTGGTAACGTAAGTCAATATTATTTGAAGAAATAATATTGGCTCCATTGATGGTAATAGCGCTTATGACTATTAAAGTTGCAAACATAACCAGTACCATATCGTTCAATGAGTATCTAGGCATACTCAACTACCAGGTAAATATATATGTTTTAAAATGATATAAACTATTTCCGGCATACCATGTCTTATCTAATTATAGATAAGTCCTTATCAATAGCAATATCAACAGACTCGCCTATATCATAAACACCTAGTTCTTTAAAACTAACGGCGATTCTTAAAACATAGTCTCCACATTTAATAACTAATATTCCATAATTTCTTCTAAATAATTTATCAATGACGAGGCAGCGATCGCCATCTTTGCTTACAGTTATTTTATGCATAGGAACAATTGCCTTGGCCTTAAAATTACAGCTTATTCCGGTATAATCCCATGGATAAACATATTCTCCATCAACGATACATACATCGACTATATTATGTCCAAATACAAGTGCAGAAGTAATTTCTCTCGGCTGCTCATAAATAGTTAATGGATCACCATATTCTATGATCTTACCACTATAGAGTATTGCTAGATAATCAGCAAGTTCCAATGCTTCATCCTGATCATGAGTTACATATATAAATGTTATACCAAGTCTTCTCTGCAAAGCCTTTAATTCTATTCTAAGCTCTTCACGAAGAGCGAGATCGAGATTACTTAAAGGCTCGTCAAGCAATAATATCTTAGGCTTCAATACTAAGGCTCTAGCTAGTGAAACTCTTTGCTGCTCACCACCACTTAATTGATCCGGATACTTCCCCTTTAAGTGACTAATATGTAGAAGCTCCATAGCCCATTCAATTCTTTCCTTTATTTCTGTAGAACTATATCCAAAAGCTTCTAAGCCGAAGCCTATATTCTCCTCAACCGTTAAATGGGGAAAGAGGCTTGGCGTCTGGAAAACCATTGATACACCACGATCCCATGGTGGTAGCTCGGTAACATCTATGTTGTTAATATATATCCTTCCTTGATCAGGATTCTCGAGCCCGGCTATTAGTCTAAGTAATGTTGTTTTACCGCTACCACTTGGGCCTAATATGACTGTTATTTTACCTAATGGTATGTCAATCGATACATTATCAAGAGCTATTATATCACCATATTTCTTAACTATATTCTTTAAACTAATCATTATAGCCACCTCTCCATTTTTCTTGAGAGTAGCGCCAGTATTGAGCCAGTTAGTATTAGGAGTATTAATGCTGATGCTGCTGATGCCTGCCAATCTCTTAATGCACGGTATTTATAGATTGCAACTCCTAATGTAGTTGTCTCTGGCACATGTATGAAGAATGTTGAACTAAATTCTCCGAGGCTAACTACAAGCGCTAATGATATCGCTACTAGATATGATGGCTTGGAAAGGGGAATTAATACTCTAAGATAGAGTGAAGCTCCTTTACAACCAAGAACCTTTGCAGCATCAATGATGTTCCTAGAGATTCTTGAGAATCCTAGTCTAAGAACCCTTGTTGTTAATGGTAATGAGGCCAGTGTATGAGCTATTATTATTAACATATAGTTTGGTAAAATACTCCCATAAGCTCTAACTAAGCCTAAAGCAATAGTTAATGGACTTATTGCAAGTATTGATACATATAGTATATCAGTTATCTTAGAACTTGATACTACTATGATTGTTGATATAGCCATAGACAATAATGCAACCATAAATGCGTAATAAAATGTATTCACATAAATAAAGTAAGTAGGAATACCAAGTGCTTGATCATAAGCTGTATTAAAGATCCTATAGAAGCCTTCTAGACCATAGGTTTTCGTTAATGGATTATAGAATGAATAATATGCTATAGATAATAGTGGTGAGTATAGGTAAAATGTAATTAGTGCAAGATATATGCTTAGTATTATCTTAAATCTTCTTGATACTCTGAGTCTATAGTGCTTATAGCCGATTGGAGCCGTAAATGTTTTACCATGTAATACAATAAATAGAGTTACAAATACAAGTAAGAATAAGTATTGAATAAATGCTATTGCAGCAGCCCTATGTTTATCGATAAATATCTTGTAATAGTAATATATGTAAACCTCTAAAGTAGAGTATTTCACACCTCCAAGACTAAGGGGTATTGCAAAACTTGTAAAGCAATATATGAATGTTAGAATAAATGAAGAAAATAAAGCAGGTAAGATATATGGTATAATTATTTTCCTAAAAACAAAGAACAACTTACCACGAGAAAATACTGTAATAGAATCAATTAAATCCTTAGGAATAGATACAAGGGAGGCATACGTCATATTCAGTGATAAAGGAATATTATAGAATACATGGGCTGCAATAACAGCCCAAAAACCTTCACCAAATACTATGAAACCCGGATAAATAGATGTAAGTATACCCCTTGACCCATATAATGCTGTAAATCCCATGACAACAACCATTGGTGGAGCCATGAATGGTATAATAGTCAATGCACGATAAATGTTTGCTCCACGGAATCCAAGTATTAAGAGGGAAAAGGCGGCTATGAATCCAAGTAGTACTGATAATATTGAGCTTGTAAATGCTTGTACAAATGTAAATCTTATGGCATACTGTATACTCTTTCTACTAAGAATATATTGTATATTGGATAGAGTAAAGCCTCCCTCTACACTTATGAAAGCATCACATAAACCCAATAATACTGGATAATAGAGCATCACCGTTATCAATACTAGGATCAATATATATCTAGATCTCGCTTGTAAACCTGTGATCATATTTCTTCCCTAGATATCCACTATGAACTATTTACAACGTATTCTTAATATATAAATCCATAAAACCATACATGAATACCTATAATAGTCAATTATTCTTCTCTAAACTTCTTAATACCTTCTACAATAAATATGAAAATAGCTATAATTGCAATAATTATTGTTACAAACCTATCAGCATTGATACCCTTAAGAAACACAATATATAATTCACCCATTAATACACCAATAAATAATCCAGCATAGATAAAGCTTACTGGAATGTATTTTCTTCTCAATAAAACATATCCATTGAAATCAATGACTTTATCAACAATATATCCAGTCTCCACCTTCTTCACTAGGCCTAACTTGATAAGTCTTTTAACCGCATAATGAGCTGTACTAACAGGTAAGTTTAATTCTCTAGCTATTTCCCTAATACCTACAGGCTCATCCTTGGAAACCATATAGACATACACTTTCCTTATACTCCCCTCAAGTCCATCATCTTTCAAAAACAGCACCATTCCTACGTATTCATATTTATTTTATTTCGTTGTTATCTTATAAGCTAAAGCATGTCCAGTAGCCTGTACAATATTGTTCAGTGTCTTCATATTTAAGTATAGAATTATAGAGAACTAAATGGTGAATAATATTGAGTGTAAGTAGAAGAAGCTTTTCAATATTCATCATAGTAGCTTTATTAACTGGATTACTCATTCCCATAATAGTACAGTATTATAGTCACCCATTTGAGAAGCCAACAGTAAATACTAATACTACTCCAGCCCCTACAGTATCTGTATCAAACCCATATAAAATGAATACAACATTAACTAGAATAAATCAAGTAGGGCAAGGGATACCTATAGGATTCAGTTCATATACGGATCTAATTAATTACCTAAATAGTAAGAAAATTTTAGCAGAACTAAAAAGTATCCATGAATACGGAAGATCCTCTTCTCAAGCTCTATTGGCTCCAATACTTAGTGGATTACGTATGTCACTAGAGGTAGCTCCAATAGCTACAAGAATAGAAGAATCATTAGCTGCACCAAGTATAACAAGATACTCTAAAACTAACATTCAGGTTAAAGGAGTAGATGAACCAGATATAGTTAAGACAAATGGCTGGCTAATAGCTGTTGCCAGTGGAACAGATGTTTATCTAGTTGATCCCGTGAATATGGTTATGCTAGGTAAATTAGAGTTTAATGATTCGGTTGAAGGCTTATTCCTCAATAATAATAAATTAATAGTAATTACATGCTATAGGGAAGGAAAATACTTTGTCGTCTTTAGCGATGCAGAAATTAAACAAATGTACTATGATGATACATATAAGACAGAAATTTTCATATATAATATCAGTAATCCATATGATCCGGATCTAATAACCCATTTAAATGTATCAGGAGACTATAAATCATCTAGATTGTTGAATAAAACGCTTTACATTATTTCACAATTCCCATTAAACAGTGTAGAAGACGGATATGTAATTCCTAGTATAAATAATATACCTGTATCTCCCCATGCAATTGTACCCGTAGACTACGATCCTTCACAATATACTATAGTATTAGCCATAGATCTAGATACTGGAGGGTTTAATGCTTTATCATTTATGACGGGCTCGGCTAGTTGGATCTATATGTCTCCCGATAGACTTTATGTTGTACATACAGAAGT
>CAZITZ010000003.1:0-2543 GCA_964542295.1 uncultured Desulfurococcaceae archaeon | reverse complement strand
CTTGACCAATTTTCAATGGAGCAATTAGATGATGAACATTTCATAGTAGCTACTACGTATGATAACTACACATATAAAGTCAGTTATAGTATAGTTCCTCACTATGATCCTCAAACTAGAAGATCTCGTGTAATAATATGTAATAATGGAACATGTAATGAGACAATGATTTATGTAAATCAGTCTATAACTCCTGGTATGAGAAAAGTCTACATAGATATGCAACTCGTCAGAAGATACAGAGATAATCGAGTATATATTATTAATCTTAAAAACATGAGTATTGTAGGAAAATTAACGGGTCTTGCCAATAATGAAAGGATCTATTCAGCAAGGCTATTGAACAATATATTCTATCTCGTAACTTTTAGAACTATAGATCCCCTCTATGCAATAGATGTAAGTAATCCTGAAGAACCAAAGATTATCGGATTCCTTAAAATACCTGGTTTTAGTGAATATCTCCATCCATTAGGCAACGATCTATTATTAGGTGTTGGTATGGATGGTGATTACTTAAAAATAAGTCTATTTAATATAAGTGATCCGCGGCAGATAAGAGAGATTTCGTTAATAAAGATCAGGTTCTCATGGTCTCCACTATTATATGATCACCATGCAATAACTATTGACCCGCTCTACAAGTATGTATACATACCAATTAGTCTTGAATTTGCATACTATACTGTTGGAGTAATAACGATCACTTATGAGAATAATAGTCTCGATGTCATAAAGTTATTAGAGCATTCAAGAGCTGTTAGAACATTGTTTATCGACAATAGGGTGTTTACTATATCGGAAAGTTTAGTAAAGTCTTATCAATTGCCAGAACTTAATGAAACAGGCGAAGTTGTTTTATCTTAAAATATTTTTCTTAATATTATTGTATGCCTATATTCTTTTATATATTACTTACTTAATCAGTAACCATTATGTCTACCCACTCATCAAGCCAGTTTTCTAAATTAGCTGCTATTTCATCAATGCTGATATACTTATTAACGATTTCAACATTACTCATATTGATAGCATAATCATATGCCTCTGGAAGTTCAACATTCTTATTAGCTGGATACATCCAGTTGTTTAGTGGAATATATTGTTGTACTTCAACACTTAAGAACCAGTCTATGAATTTCTTAGCGGCTTCCTTGTGAGGAGCATTTTTAACTAATGCAATGCCTTCTATTTGAAGCCATCCATAAAGTTTACCATTATATTTTACTAAAGCAGCTCCATACCTAGTACTATTATAGAAGTACATGGAGTATGCGGGATCGGTGCCATAGCTTACGACAATATGGTATTCTTCTTCAAAGAATCTATCATAGGCTTCACTCCATCCTTTCTCAACCTTAGGCTTAACCGTACTCCACCATTCCTTCCAATCTTTTCCAAGAATCTTAGTGTAGACCGTTATCTCATATAATAGGAAGTTGAGTCCCGTACTACTTGTCCTTGGATCCTCAACTATAAGTGTTGATGCTAAGTCAGGATTGTAGAATGATTCAAATGTAATGTTCTCCATAACATCATCACTGATATAGTCTCTATCATATACGAACGCTATTAACCCGTAGTCAAATGGTATAGCGTAATGCTGTGGATCAAAGGATTCTATAAGCCATGATGGGATCTCATCAATATTTGATGGAGTATATGGCTCAAGAACTCCTCTCTCCTTAGCTTTAATTAGATTAATAGCATCAATGCCTATAATTACATCAGCTCTTACATTACCAGATTCATACTCTTCAATAACCTTAGCAACTGCTTCACCAGCACTACCAAACTTTACAACTTCTACTTCTATACCAGTCCTTCTCTCAAATTCATTAAACACTTTATCGTATACCATTTCAGGATCTTCTCCCCATGCTAACAAGCTATCATACGTATATATCACTACTTTTTCCTCAACTACTGGTGAAGGAGTAGTTGTCGGGCTTGTCGTCGGAGTAGTTTCTGACGGCGTTTCCGTTGTCTTTGTTTCTTCAGGACTTAAGGATACCCTATATACAATACCATAATATGCTACAGATACTATAATTGCTACCAATATAATTAATGCTATGTATAGGTGGAACCTAGCCATTGTTAACACCCAGTTATATAGGTATTAATACATCTATAATAATATGTACTATAATAGATTAATAACAATTTTATCAATTATTTAAGTATAGATAATAATATACCAGCATATAACAGATATAGATAGAGGTGTTCATAATAATAGTACTTGATAAGTACTATTTAAAAGATATCTTTGGAAACATACATGTAGTTATAGGTAATAGACATCCTATAAGTGGTTACATATCATATGTTAAATATATTCCAACTAATAAAAAGAGCATATGGTACAAGAATGGCATCTATTATCAAAGAATGGTGAAACAGTATCTTCCAGAGGAAGTCCATAAATCCTATATTTATAAAATTCCTGATCCTTGGTCAGACTCTCTTATCCCATTCACACCTAAATCAATTATTAACGAGATTTATGATCCAATTAATAGACTACATGAAATCATAAA
>CAZITZ010000002.1:26110-35248 GCA_964542295.1 uncultured Desulfurococcaceae archaeon | reverse complement strand
ACTGCAACATATTTATCTGCATAAAAGCCTGCTCCAGGTATAGATGAGTCTCCTACGCGTCCAGGAAGCTTAAGCCATACACCACCAGTACTTACGCCGGCAGCTAGCCCCCCATCATTATCAAGTGCGACAGCCCCAACTGTTCCGGTTAGACCTAGCTCCTCTAATAAGTTTTTATTTCTGGCAAAAATTCTCCATTCACCGCTCCAATACTTATCCAATAGTTCATGGTATCTCTTAAATAATCTATCATCAGGCTCGTTAATACGATCTAGTCCCATTTTTTCAGCTAATTGATCTGCTCCACTACCTGCTAAAAGCACATGATCTGTTTTTTCTAAAACTATTTTTGCAAGTCTAATAGGATTCTTAGGATACTTTACAGCAGCTACTGCTCCAACTCTAAGTCTAGAGCCGTCCATTAAACCAGCATCCATCTCCCTATATTTGGCGATGTTTAATACGCTTCCTGTACCAGCATTAAATGATCCACTATCCTCCATATACGATATAGCTTCAACAACTGCTTCTAGTGCTGATCCTGTGCGTAGATATCTCCATCCATGTTCTCTGGCCGCTTCTATATCTTTGAGTGCTTTTTCAATACGCTTTCTAGGAGCCTTCCATATACCGGCTCCACCATGTAATAATATAGCTGGCCTACTCATGTAATTATCACCATTAATGTAGATAGAGAACTTTATTTATAATATAGTTTTAGGATTATAAGGTAATGAAAAATCTAGTCTAACTAGAGAATATATAGTGCGTGGAGGACTGTCTATGGGACTAAGTAATAGGAGTTTTAAATATAAGTACAGATTATTAGATGAAAAGATCTATCCATTGATAGCAATCCCATTATTTCTCACAATAATAGGTCTAATATACATAATGTTAATGACTACTACTTACCTTACACTAAATCCACAGGTAATACCAGAGCAGGAATTATCATTACCAATAGCGTTCATTAGCTTTGGAGCAGTATACGTTGTAAGCTCAGCTATTACTTCATACATGATATATAATGCATTACATGATCATATATTCTATAGTGTGACTGAAACGATCCTTGAACTATCTGAAAAGGAAGAATTAAGGATAAAATATATTTTAAACCCTGAATATACCCGATCTAAACTACCATCGCCAGTAACAGCATTAATTTTAACATTGCTTACAGGGGGAATAGCTTTTCCAGTAATGATATACCTATTTGAGAAGAGGATAAGATCACACGATGCCATAGAGTCTAAAATAAAGGGGTTGAAGCCATATTCACAAATAGATATTGAAAACTTTCTACTTGATCTAATACTACTAGTAGTTACCTTAGGCTTATGGCTTGGCATATGGATTTGGAGGGCTATAACGATCTATAATAGACATGTAAAGTCAAAACATTTACTATTAAAGACAAAAGAAATTCCCTCACTAACTCCTAGGCCAGTATTAGTTATTCCATTAATACTACTAGCCGTATCAGCACTTGTCTTCTTATCACTTATGAATATCCCTGTAATACCATTACCACAATTATTTATAGCGTTCCTAATGGCATATACTGCATATGTACTTAGAAGGAAGAGACTAATTTATCAAGTTGCTGCCTTAATTCTTCTTCAATATACTATTCTTGGATCCATAGGACTAGTAGGATTTTTTGCTTATAACTTCTATTCACCTCTATTATCTGCTTTTGAAAAACTTTCCGAGAGTTTAGGTAGAGATTTCCTATCGTTAGTATTAACGATCTTCCAAAATAATATTCATATAACTATTCTTGGTTTAATACCGTTTATCGGCCCCCTCATAACAGGCTATGCTATAGGCAATACAGCTTTCTTATTTGGGTTAATTGTTTATGAAAAACCTCCGGCTTTAAGTTTATTCTTAATGCCTCATACATTTCTGGAATTCCTATCATATGGATTATCTGTTGCTATCGCTACACGGATCCCTATTGAGGGTCGTAAGCTACTGCCTTATGCTCTTATATCAATTATTGTATTATTCATAGGTGCAGTAGTTGAGTCCTTACTTATACTTATGACGGGGTGAATGATCT
Source organism: uncultured Desulfurococcaceae archaeon (assembly GCA_964542295.1). Taxonomy (GTDB): domain Archaea; phylum Thermoproteota; class Thermoprotei_A; order Sulfolobales; family Desulfurococcaceae; genus CAZHDB01. The sequence continues at coordinate 33,177 of CAZITZ010000002.1, read as the reverse complement.
TGATAAAGCTTGTGTCATTTGATGTATGGGATACGTTACTTAAACTTGATGTAATGCTTGATGCTATTGCTAGAGGTATATCTAGGGTGGCGGGTCTTAATGAGGAGGAGGTTTCTGTCAAGATATATGGGGTTAGGGAAAGAATTAAGGAGATAAGGAGAAAAGGTGAGTTAAGCATATCAGAGATATTGTCTCTTAGTAGAATATTAATTGCTGAAGAGCTAGATATAGATGAAGAAATAGTTAGAAGAGGTATAGCAAGAGCAATATTAGATATGGATTACGATGACCTAGTTAATGAGTATGCTAAGGACATACTTGGTACGCTTAAAAAGAAGGGGTTAAAGATCATTGTAATAGGTAATGTTATGATATGGGAGTCTCCATACACACGTTTACTTTTAGAGGCTACGGGATTAGCAGAATATATAGATAAACAATACTATGCCGATGAAATGGGTGTTTATAAACCTATGAAAGAAGCATTCTATAACCCACTTAAAGATTTTGAAACAAGACCCAATGAAGCCATCCATATAGGTGATTCTAATATCGAGGATTTTGAAGGCGCTCTTGAGAGCGGGTTATACGCCATAAAAATTGATCCTGAGGCTAATGAAGTAAGTCGACCCAGAGAAAGAGGATATATTGCTCCTAGTCTAAAACATGCTCTAAGGATTATCAAGGATCTTTTAGAGGGATCTAAATGAATAGTGAAGCTAAATGGTTCTGTAGAAATTGCGGCTTTACATATGATTTCTTTAAAGGCTATTATTATAGATGCCCTAAATGTGGTTCTCCACTTGATATAAGATATGATAAATCATGGAATCCAAGGGGCAGTGGATTAAACAGGTACTCTTCAATGCTTCCAATAAATTCTTTAAAGAGTATAGGAGAAGGATCAACACCTATTGTTACCAGGGAATATAATGGATTAAGGCTATGGTTTAAATTAGAATATCTTAATCCATCTGGAAGTTTCAAGGATCGTGGATCGTCGCTTGCAATATCACATGCCTATAGACTAGGTTATAGGAGAGTTTTAGAGGATTCTAGTGGAAACACTGGTTTAAGCGTATCACTGTATTCTTGTATTTATGGCTTATCAGCTACTATAATTGTACCAGAATATGCTCCTAAGGGAAAGAAGGATCTTATAAGACTATTTGGAGCAGGTATTGTTGAAGCTCCTACCCGTAGTGATGCCGCTAGAATAGCTCTTGGAATGGCTGAAGACCCTACTACATACTATGTGGCACATACTTGGAATCCATTATACCCTATAGCATATAAGACTATAGCATATGAAGCATATGAACAGGGGTTCCAGGGAGATGCTGTAGTTGTACCTATCGGTAGCGGTGGCCTTGCTCTAGGTCTTTACTGGGGCTTCAAAGACCTCTATGATCTTGGATTAATTGACAATATACCCTTATTTATTGGAGTTCAGGGAGTATCTTCAAGACCTGTTTATGAAAAACTATATGGTATGGTTAATGTCCAGGGATCCTCAGAGCTTGCTGACGGTATTTTGGTAAAAGAACCTCCGCGTTTAGGAGAGATTGCAGCAGTGTTTAAAGAGACAAAAGGGTGTATTGTACTCATAGATAATAATGATATTATCTATGGATTAAAGAAACTTATTGACTATGGATTTATTGTTGAACCCACTAGTGCATCGATTATCCGCGGTATTGAGAAAGCATCTGAGCTTTGTCCTCTAAATAATCTAAGGGATATCCTTGTGCCTTTAACAGGCTCCGGCCTAAAAATGATTGATCTCTTGGTAAAATTAATTAGGCTATAAGTATATAGAGTATGTTATAGAAGTAAAGTTAGGCTAGCCTAACTTTATTGGTGAACACGCTATGTCACCGATACCATTGGATCAATTGCCTCCAGGGACAAAAGCTAGAGTTGTTAATGTATTCGCGCCTGGAAGATGGAATTATAGATTACTGCAAATGGGGGTTGTACCAGGTGGAATACTAGAGGTCGTCATAAATAATGGAAGAGGACCTGTAGTGATCAGGGTTATGGGCGTAACTTTGTCATTAGGAAGAGGTATTGCTAGGAGAATACTTGTTGAACCACTTAGATAATATCATATAAGCTTCATTTATTGGAATGGTGGTTCTTATGAATAAAGAAATAACAATAGCTGTTATGGGGCAACCAAATGTTGGTAAATCAACATTATTCAATATATTGACTGGTAGAAATGTCCATGTAGCTAATTGGCCTGGTGTAACTGTTGAAAGACATGAAGGTTGGAGAGATTATAGGGATCATAGGCTTCACTTTGTAGATTTACCTGGCATATATGGATTATCAGCATCAACTCTTGAAGAGGTAATTGCAAGATCATATCTTGTAAGTGGCGAACCTGATGTTGTCCTAGTCCTTGTTGATAGTACAATACCTGAGAGAACAATGTATCTTGCTTTAGAAGTTTTGGAGCTCTTTCCAAAAACAATAATAGTATTAACGAAGTCTGATCTAGCTCATCCGCATGGAATACACATAAACCCACATGTTATAGAACGTAAACTAGGTGTACCTGTTGTTATGGTATCAGCTGCTACGGGACAAGGTATCGATGAGCTCTTAGAAACAATTATACGTGTTAGTGAGGGCTTCATAGGGAGGAGAATTCCTTTAAAAATAGATTATGGTGAACTTGAACCCTTCATTCGGAGTGTTGAAGAAATAGTATCAAAAACTAGTCTTGTAAAAGATTTCCCAATTAGATGGACAGCTATAAGACTCCTTGAAGGAGATATTGATCTGGAATCTAGACTTAGAAAAAGAGGAGAAGAGGAAGCCCTTAGGAAAATTGCTGGAATTCGTGAAGAAATCAGAAGCATGCTTAAACAAAGACCTGAAGAAGTTTTCGCTCAAAAGAGATTTAATTATCTCATGGATATAGTGAGGGAAGGCGTTGCACGTATTGATAGAGCTAAAATGGGTGCCCATGAACGATTTGATAAGATCATTATGCATCCAATAATGGGTCCGATTATATCGTTTCTCATCCTATTGATATTATTTACTATAGTGTTTACAATAAATACTGGTTTCCCATTTAATATTCTTCTTGATTCAATGGGTTTTAATGATGCAGCATCCATTGTTGAAGAATATAGTCTTGCAGGTTTAATGGATAAAGCCATAAGCTTACTTGGAGAATATATAGCTCATGCTTTAAATGGCTCTCCTGAATGGCTTGTAAGCTTAATCGTCGACGGTATTATTGGTGGTGTTGGCGCAGTTCTTGTATTCTTGCCATTAATATTTCTCATAGCCCTTATGCTAGCAATGTTAGAGGATAGTGGCCTAGCACCCAGGATAGCTGTTAGCCTAAACTATTTATTAAATAAGATTGGTTTATCTGGACATGCTGTATTTCCTATGACACTTAGTCTTGGATGCAATGTGCCGGCTGTAATGGCTACTAGAGCTACACCTAATTATAGAGAAAGGATCAGGCTAATACTTACAATACCCTTTATACCATGCCAGGCTAGACTGATAGTTATATTGGCCTTTGCATCAGCATTAACTGGTATTGGTAGTGTTGCACTGGTATTGTTTAGCTATGTTGGCGCATTTCTAGTTTTTGCATTCATTAGCAAGTTATTGATAACCTATGATAGGAGGAAAGGATTGTATGAAGAACCAGAGCTCTTATTAGAAATACCTCCTCTACATAAGCCATTGCCTAAAGTTATATGGTGGCTTACATGGGATTCTGTTAGACACTTCCTTAAGAAAGCAGGTACAATAATATTTCTTGTAACAGTAATTGCATGGGCTATGTTATATTATACTCCATCATTAGAACCAGCTCTTGAGCCGGAAGATGGTATAGGTGCAGGTATTGCAAAGATATTTGCTCCTCTACTATATCCGCTTGGGTTAAATTACGATCAAGCTTGGATGATAGCTTATGCATTAATTATCGGATTTTTGGCTAAGGAAGCTGTTGTAGGTACATTAGCAATATTAGCTGGCACATCTGGTGCTAGTGAAGCTATAAGAGTCATAGGTTTAAATGATCCGCAAATAGCTGGTCTAACCATGTTTAGTGTACTTTATGTACCTTGTTTGGCAACATTAGCTGTGATCTATAGTGAATCGAGGAACTTAAAATTAACACTTATAGCAATTACAATAATGCTTTCAGTTGCCTATCTAGTATCTCTGGTAACGTATTCAATTATTACTTTATTTTCATAACATATCATAATTATATCGATCTAGAAAAGGATTGAAACAGCTTATATTTTCTTTATAACTATTGTTACTAGTAAATCATTTATATTCCATTGCTTAGCATAGCCTTCAAGTATCTTCTTCTCTGTAATAGCTAGTTTTTCAGCCCGAACTTCACTCATAATATAGTCCTTATGTCTCTCAACGAGTTTATGATACTCATTTGGTAGAATTATATTAACATTAATCTTTGCATCGAGTGGTAGATCGAGTTCTTTCCTCATAACTTGTATTCTCCTAATTAAATCCTTAGCTAGTCCAAGGCTTATTTCCTCCTCAGTAAGCCTTGTATCAATAGCTATACTACCCCATTTTCTCTCTTGAACCGCATAGCCAGCAGTATATATTGGTATTATTTTTACATGTCTCTTCTCAATAACGATCTCCGAATCATCTATCTTAAGTGAATGTTTACCTTTTGTTATGAGATCTTTGGCAACGAGATCCAGGTTATTATTAATGTATTCAACGATTTTTCCTGTGAGTTTCTTAAATTCGGGTCCAAGAACACTATATACTGGTTCAACGCGGTAGTGAATAAGCTCACTGATCTCTTCAGGCATTCGTATCTCTATTTCTCGAGAATTAGTCAGCGATATTATGAGATCCCTATATTTATTAGCTACATCTAATATTTTCTTATCATCACTATATATAATGACTCTTCTTATAGGTTGTCTAAGCTTAATACCAGCTTTCATACGTGCTGCAGCAGAGGCCTCATATATCTCTTTAATAGCTTCCATGTCATCCTCTAGCTTCTTATCAATGAATTCATTATCGATTCTAGGCCATTCTAATAAGTGTATAGTTGGAGGCAGATCCCTTTCAGCAGATCTAATGAATTTTTGATATATAAGCTCCGTTACATGAGGTATGAATGGCGAGGCTAATAATAGCCACTTCTTTAGTACATAATATAGTGTAGCGTAGGCAGCCATTTTATCAGGTACATTTTCCTCAATCCATACTCTAGGCCTTATCAGCCTTATATACCAATGACTGACATCTTCCACAATGAATTTCCTAAGTTTGCGTGCAGCTTCATGGACATAGTACTTGTTTAGTGCATCTGTAATATCTTTAGCAAGACTATTAACTCTAGATAATATCCATCTATCTTCATCACGTAGATACTGGGTATATTTACTAAGATCGTGTTTAACTGGATCGAATTTATCTAGGTTCATGTATGTTGATGCAAATACATAGACATTCCAGACGATGCCAAGATCACGTTTAACTTCTTCAATGTTCTTCCATGAAAATCTTAAATCCTCCCAAACAGTATTCTGGAGAAGCCATAGCCTAAGAGGATCACGTCCAACGCGTGCAATAGCTTCATCGGTACCAACATAGTTTCCAAGACTTTTATGCATCTCCCTACCATGTTCATCAAGAGCAAATCCATGGACTAGTACAGCCTTGTAAGGAGCCGTGCCAAATCCTAGTACGCCTGCTCGTAAGAGGCTAAAGAACCATCCACGTATTTGATCATGTCCTTCAACAATAAAGTCTAGAATTGCTTCATTTTGGTCAAGCTTTTCTGGATGTGCACGGGCTGCATAAAACGATATACCACTGTCAAACCATACATCCATAACATCTGGAACACGTTTCATTGGCTTACCGCATATAGGGCATTTAAGAACAACTTGGTCGATCCATGGCTTATGGAGTTCCTTAGGCTTCTCGCCGCCGAGGTCTATGAGTTCTTTAACACTACCAATTACAACTCTATGGCCCTCAGAACATAACCATATAGGTAATGGCGTACCCCAGTATCTCTGTCTGCTAATTACCCAATCTTGTAGGTTATCAAGTATATGGTATAATCGATCGAGGGCCCATCTAGGTATCCAATTAACCTTGTCAGCCTCCTCCTTAAGCCTATCCTTAAGTCTTGTAACACGCAATATCCATTGGCGAGTAGCACGCAGTACTACTGGTGTCTTACAACGCCAACATACTGGATATCTATGTCTTATAGAACCGCTATACAATAGGTATCCAAGTCTCCTAAGATCTTCTATGATCTCTGGATTTGCCTCGCGAACATGTTTACCAGCATATTTACCAGCTTCCTTAGTAAATCTACCCATATCATCTATAGGCGAAGCTATAAGATCAACATTATACCTTTTAGCTATTACAAAATCTTCAAATCCATGCCCTGGGGCTCCATGGACTAAGCCTGTACCTTCATAGAGGGTAACGATATCCGGAGCCATATATATTCTATGATATATAGATAGCTTCTTTTGGAGAGGAACAATAGTCTCAAGTGGATGTATATATTCTAGTCCATCGAGCTCCTTGCCTAAGAATTCATCTACTATAATATAGTCCTTTATACCTATATCCATTAATACATGTGTTAATCTAGCCTTAGCAAGAATGTATGTTTCATCTCCTACCTTTATCTTAACGTACTCTGCTTCCGGATGCGCCATTACAAACGTGTTAGCAGGTAATGTCCATGGAGTAGTTGTCCAGATTAATAAATACTCCTTATCTCTACCCTTGACAGGGAATTTCACATATATACTTGGATCTTCCAGCTCATGATACTCGATCTCATACTCTGCAAGAGTAGTACTACAACGTGGACACCAATAAACAACACGATACTCATTATCTAAAAGCCCCATATCATTAGCTTTCTTAATAAGCCACCAGCCAGCTTCTATATATTCATCAGTCATTGTTAAATAGGGATTATTCCAGTCCATGAATACACCTAGTTCCTTAAACCATTTTGTCATGGATCTTATATTATACTTTACAAG
>CAZITZ010000002.1:23217-26010 GCA_964542295.1 uncultured Desulfurococcaceae archaeon | reverse complement strand
CTTCCCAAAACCTCTTTACAAGTTCTTCAACTCTATGAGGATCATAGTGTCCCTCAAGCTTACCCACAATAGGCAAATACTCCACCTACGCATGCTAATTAACTAGGGTAATTAATAAATCTCTAAAGTACTTATAAAACCTACTCCTATAAATTATGCATTACCTCGTAAAGTGATATTTTACTAAGCATAATGCTATTCAGACATTAGTGATCTATGAAGATAATAATTGAACAAAATATTTATAATTATTCACTCATTTTGAACTTTATTCTAAAAACTCGATATACATACCAAATGAAGAAGTAAGAATTTTATAGAAAAGTGATACAGTAACGCTTATAGCTTTAGTCATCATAAATTATAGATGTAGATTCTGAAATGGTGTTCTATAAACTCTCAATAGTGTTTGGGGGAGTCTAATATGGGGTTTAAACTCTTATTAAATAATTCATTAAAGTATATCACTATAGTGCTATTGGTCATAATGATCATTAATTATATACCATTAACATATAGTTCTTCAATTAGTAATCTAGTTCCTGAGGGATTAGAGAAAGTTGCTGAAGTTGCATTAGATGTAACAATTCCTCCAGGCGCTTATTATGTAGTTGAAGTGGATCCATCAGAGGGAACAATTACGCCGCAGCCTATTAATAAGCCTGAGTTACCATCAATAGCTTATGAGGCTTTAGAGCATGTGCCAACTTGGATAAGACCTTTACTTGAGAGACAGTTCTATCTATTGTTACAAGCTGATCTTGGTGTTGAGGGCCGAAGTATTCCAGCCGCAGGTGATTTAAATGCTGATAGTCTTATAGATCTTGTTATTGGTTCTTCATCTGGTCTGTTAAGAATATACATAAATGTTGGTTCAGTAAATGACGCTATATACAAGCTTTTTACAACAATAAATGTTACAAAGGATCTTGGTGTCAATACCACTTTAGACTATGTGGCACCAGCGATAGGAGATATTAACGGCGACGGACTTATAGACATAGTTGTAGGTTTATCTAATGGATCACTAATTCTATATAAGAATGTAGGTACAGAAACAATTCCATCATGGAGTTTAGACATAAACTATTTAGCTGGCATAAATGTTGGGGGTTATGCAGCACCTTACTTATATGATGTTGATAGTGACGGAGATCTCGATTTAGTTATTGGAAGTGCTGAAGGCCTAATACATTGTTTCGTTAATGAAGGTATACCAGCATCACCAAGCTGGGTTGAGAATCCACAGTACTTCCCAGCATGGATTGAGGATTGGTGGGATGGTAGGGGTCCACATTACGAGGGTGTATGGGTTGGTAATTATTCAAAGCCAGCATTATTCAAGTATGGTGATACAGAGTATCTACTCATAGGAGTTGAAGATGGTTCCGTATATCTATTTAGATCAGTAGGTAACGCAACAGGTTACCCATCATGGTCTAATATGGGATCACTAAGAGATATACAGGTATCATCATATGCAGCTCCAGAGATAGCTGATCTTAATGGTGATGGTATAATAGATCTATTAATAGGATGTAGTGATGGAAAGGTATATCTTGCTAGGAACTATGGATCACCAATATATCCAGGATTTAGGCCGTGGCCTAGTGAAGCTGAGAAGTATTTACTAGCCAATTGGTTCTGGGGACCTGCTTACTATCCCACACTGGACTACATACCAGTATTAGATACCGATACTAGATACGTAGAATATTATGCAGAATTAATACTCAATACAACAGATCCTTATATTGATGAAGTTGCATATGCTATTGCTGTTGATAGGCCTGCTAATCTAAAGATGCTATTAGACAATGATGGAGCATATCTATATGTATTAAATGCTGAAAGCATCTACAATATCTCGACTCAATTAAACTATGTTGAAGTAGTTGATTATGAGGACTATAGTACATTAAAGTACAAGACAGAGGCTGGATGGAAAGAGGTTCCTAAAGAAGTGTATTACAAGTATCTCGTAACATTTAGTAGGTACATTGTTGCTCCTTGGGCATGGCCATCAAGGTATGAGGGTCATTTCTTCCGAACATTCCTACCATATGATCATAGGTATAATGTATCATTACTTGAGAGAGTAGCTAATGCTACAACCATGTATGAAGCAGCTTATTTAATAGATTATTGGTTAAGAGTTGATATAGGTGCCTATTGGCATCCTGGAACAAAATACTGGAAACCACCAGGATGGTACAATATATACCTACATCTAAATGATACTGAATGGACTATATTCTGTGGAGAATTCGCTATAATATATGAAGTCTCTGCTAGAGCAGTACTAATACCTACTATAAATATAGTAGACATTGCCGAAGATCATCAGTTCAATAATTTCTGGTATAATGATACATGGCACCATGTAGACGCATCATCAGGTAGTCCAGGTATAAACGGTTCGTGGGTTGAATACTTTGATCCACCGCGTGGATTGGGTGGATGGTATAAAGATATAGGCTTCAGTTATCCCATAGAATGGGAAGAAAATGGAATGTATGATCCGCCATGGAGATCTACTGTACCATATGCCCCAGAAGGTATGCTTGCAAACCTAACGTTCAAAGTTATCGACATTAATGGTAATCCAATTGATGGAGCTCGCGTAGAGGTATGGAGTCATTGGACAATAGAATCAGGTTATGATACTGCTCCATATATTGCAGGCTTTGTATTCACTGATATGGATGGTATTGCGTACTTCCCAATGCTTGGTCTTGGCAGGACCCATAATTTCACAGTCATAGTTACGTCTAGAATTGGTAGTACAATGTT
>CAZITZ010000002.1:14781-23117 GCA_964542295.1 uncultured Desulfurococcaceae archaeon | reverse complement strand
GGAGTTTATGTAGATACATATATACTTCAACCAGATCAATACAAGCTGTTCCAGGATAACGTAGGATTTAAGGCTATATATTCTTGTGAGAGAACCAGCAGTGTCTCGGTAGAATATATACCAGTTGATGGCAAAGTATACGTTGTAATTTCTAATAGGAGAAGCATTACAACATATACAACTATTAGATTAACAGTAGAGCTCTATAAAGACATCATTGGACCGACTATATCTATAGCTTATCCAGAAGATGGTGCACTATTAAACACCGACACTGTAACAATAACACTTAACCCATTAAGCACCGATATTGCATATTATGAAATCAGTATTGACGGATCACCATACATAAGAATATATGAACCTACATATACTGTATCAGGTCTCGCAGATGGACAACATGTTATCATGGCCCGCGCCGTCGATATTTCAGGTAATATTGGTGAATCAGTGAACATTACTTTCACTATTGATACAGAGCCTCCTGTCATAGTGCTACAGAATATAGCCGATGGATCACTTATACTTAATAAGACAATCACCATATACGGTAAAGTTGTTGGAGGCAATAAATTATGGTTTAATGGAGAAGAAATAGGCCTAGGGCCTGACGGAACATTTACAATGCAAGTAGTACTAGATATTGGTTTGAATCCATTAATGTTTGAAGCAGTTGATGAAGCAGGCAACTATTATAGCACTACAGTTAGAGTATACTATTATCCAGAAATAGCTACTAAGAATGACATATCTGATCTTGAAATTAAACTAAATCAAAGTATTGCCGAAGTTAGCAGTGATATTGAGAGTGTTGGCTCTAGAATTGATGAATTATATAGTCTTGTTGAAAGCTCTAGTAGTACGATAAGTTCAAACATTGATGTAATCATTGGTAAGCTTGACACGATTCTAGCATCAATAACTGATAAGCTTGACAGTATGACCACTCTTATTGAAGAAGTTAATAGTAATGTTGGAAATGTACAATCATCGTTAACAAGCGTTAAAAGTGATCTTGAGAGTAAAATAGATGATGTAAAGACCTCTATTACACAAGGAATATCAACATTGTCGGAAGGACAAGAATCATTAAAAGGACAGGTTGGAACAGTAGCTAATCTTGCTATCATAGCTGAGATATTAATAGTGATTGTAATGGCTTTACTGATATTTACATTATTCATTAAAAGTAGGAGATAATATCAGTATTATCGTCAAATAAACTCAAATATTTTTTAGTATCTGTCTAAGTGACTACATGTCCTTCTATTTCCCAATAGAATCCCGATCGCAGTTGTCATATCATGTAGCTTATCTTAATTAGTTATCTAATTAGAATATATTTAAGATAGTATGGTGATGATTTGATGGAATCTAAGCCTAAGATAAAGCTTGATGAGAAAATGTTGATTGTATTGTTAGAGGCTTTAAGATGGAGTGAGAGAATAAAACCTAGTCAGCATGCTAAGAGAATGGTTTTTGAAAAGCATAGAATCAGTGATCGTATTGAAAGAGTCCTAACAGCTATTTATTACTCTGTACTTAAAAGACAAGGTATTTTAGACAAGATTATTGAAGACATAACTAATGTTAGGCCTATTTATATATTTGATCCATGGCTTAGATCAGCTTTAAGATTAGCCGTTGAACTCATGGTCTTCCGCAGACCAAGTCAAGCCACTAAAAAGAGGTTAAGAAATGTTATTGCAGGCGTTATATCTAGTAAGTCTCATCCATATATAGGAATGTATTATTGGAGAATATTTGAAAAATTAGAGGGTTATACATACAAGCCTAAAACAGCTATTGAGGAACTAGAGTATCGATATTTACTTCCTAAATGGTTTATTGAAAAGATGATAGGATTACTTAAAAATGAAGCTGAACAATTATTTAATGCCCTAAATAAAAAGATGCCGATTAGCGTTAGAGTAAATACTCTTAAAACATCTGTAATTGATGTAATCGAGGATCTTACAAAGGATGTACCATGGGTAGAACAAAGTAAAATAGTAGAGACTATATTAAGGTTTCCAGGCCCGTACTCTTTTAATAAATCAAGACTTTGGAAGAAAGGACATATTGTTATCCAGGAGGAAGCTGCTGCAGTCGCATCTATAATACTTAATCCAAAGCCTGGAGAGACAGTTGCTGATCTAGCTGCTGCGCCAGGAGGTAAGACTGAGCATATGGCTGAACTTATGAAAAATGATGGCATTATATATGCTTTTGACATAGATGATCTTAGGATAAAGAGAATGAAGGATCTCCTTAGGAGAACAGGCATAGACATTGTCAAGATATATAAGATGGATTCTAGAAAAGCTCCAGAAATTCTTGGAGAGGAATCTGTTGATAAGGTCCTTATAGATGCTCCATGTACAAGTGATGGTACATTAGCTAAGAACCCCGATCTTAGGTGGAGAATTCGTGAGGATGCTATACCAGAATTTGCAAAGCTGCAATATGAAATGCTTGATGCTGGATGGAGGATTTTAAGAAAAGGAGGTAGGTTACTTTATTGTACATGTAGTATGTTTATAGAAGAGAACGAGGATGTTATTATAAAATTCATTAATGAACATGAAAACGCTAAACTAGTGTTCTTGAATGGTCCTTACGATCCTGGATTCTTGAATGGTACATTGAGGGCTTTTCCACATCGACATGGAACAATAGGTTTCTTCTATGCATTATTAGAGAAGGGGTAACTCTGTTCAATTTATAATTATCATTATTAGTTTAAGTCCATAGAATTTTCTATGGTAAGGTTTTTGTCTCACGATGAATTATCTATACCACGGGTATATTCAATGGGAAGATTATTTGGTACTGCTGGTATTAGAAAAGTATATCCAGAAGGCGTAGATCCTATTTTGGCTTATAAACTTGGTCTAGTAGTCTCGGAAATAATTGGTAATAATGGTACGGCATATATAGTACATGATACAAGGATAACTAGTCCTACGTTAAGCCTAGCTATCATGAGCGGTTTTATGGCAGGAGGGCTTGAAGCTGGATACATAGGCTTGGCCCCTACACCAGTAGCGGCATATGCTAGTCTATGGCATGGTGTTGTAGGAGTATCCGTTACCGCTAGCCATAATCCTCCAGAATACAATGGATTTAAATTCTACGATCAAGATGGGTACGAATTTACAAGATCTATAGAAAATAGAATTGAGGAGTATCTTGACAGAGTCCAACCCCGTTCATGGGAGATTGCTAAGGACTTCTTTATCGCTAAAGAGGTAATTGATGAATACGTAGACGATATCTCTCAAAGACTTATTCCAGAGAGAAAAACTATTGAGCCATCCATTGTAGTTGATCTAGCAAATGGTGCTAGTTATTATGTTACACCAACAGTATTAAGGAAAATAGGTGCAAAAGTATATACTGTAAATGCTAATCCAGACGGCTACTTTATGGGAAGACCTCCAGAGCCTAGGAAGGATGTTTTAGAAAAACTATTACCTGTTTATCGAGGTTTTAATCCGCATGTGATATTAGCTCATGATGGTGATGCAGATAGGTTAGCTGTTCTTAGTCCAGATAAGGGTTTTATTAGGCAGGATCGTATTATAGCATTTTATGCTGCTAAATTGCTTGAAGAAAGAAAGGGACTTGTAATAGTATCTATTGATACAGGTAAAGTTGTTGATGAAGTTGTAGAAAGGATGGGTGGTAGGGTTGAAAGATATGTTCTAGGTAAAACACATGAAAGAGTAAAGGAATTAGGAACTATGAATATAGTTCTTGCAGCTGAGCCATGGAAACTAATTGATCCAAGCTGGGGTCCATGGGTAGATGGCGTATGGCAGGCAGCGTTAATTGTTAAAACAGTCATTGAAGAAGGAAAACCATTTGATAAAATACTTGATGAAATGAACATACCAGATTATCCATGGGATCGTAGGAGCTACTATATAGAGCCCATAGATAAAAGAGATCAGATCTATAATGAGTTTATCGAGGAATTGCACGGATTACTCGGCGATCCAATTAATGTATTGACAATAGATGGCTATAGATTCGAATATAAGGATGGATCATGGGTTCTCTTGAGAAAAAGTGGTACCGAACCTAAGATCAGATTATATGCGGAGGCTCCAGTTAAAGATAGATTATTAACAATAGTGGATCGTATTGAATATAAACTAGAATCTATTGTTAGAAGATATAATGCAAGGATAGTTGAGAAAACTATAGGATAAAGCCGTCATTTTGAAAAAGTTATAATATCGATCTATATAATGCTTTTAAATAATATGTCTTATATTTAAGAACAGATACCTTTTCATTAAGCAATATTATCATCATTAAATGCATTCATAAAGGTTTTATATATTCTTAATAGTTTTAACTATTTCTTAGATATGTATATATAGGTGTAAACATATACAAATTATTAACAAAGTATATCTTGATGATATACATGCATAGTAGCATAAGTAATCTTTTGAAAGAGGATTATGTAGTTATTGCTAGCAAGATAAATAGTGATATAAAGAATTACGGATTAATAGAGAAACTTAATGACAGTGATATTCATACACTAATATCTTATCTCATAAAGCGTTGCAGAAGGGGAATATTCAAAGATAATAAATGGTTATTTAAGAAAAGAATATGGAATGATATAAAAATTATGAGTAAAACCTGTCGCAAGCCATGTATTGAGCACTATTTAACATTACCTGGTATACCGTCTTGGATTAATAAATTAATTACATCTATTTCAGATGATAAGGTGTTTCTAAATATGAATACTATTTGTGCGGCTTTAACTATTGACGGCTTTATTAGTTCTAGAACCATTAGAAGAATAATCAAGGATATAAAGAACGGGTATGAAGAATCTACAGTAAGTTTCATTAATACACCATTATCTATGCATATGGAAAATATAAAGAAGCTTAATGAATTATTTCATAAGAATTTCCCAATAATGTATAAGACTAGATCATATCATATAACAAAAGGCTTTATAAGTGAATTCTATAATGAACTTGCAAGTACTCCACCGAATATTATTAGTTTGATGGAGTCTGAAAGAACACATAGTTATGGAGAATTAGATAAGATTAATAGTGGATATGAATATTCGTTAAAAATGTTTCGTGAGTTAAGAATTGATACACTAATCAAATATACTATGCAATACTTTAATTTAGAACCAGACGTTGTCGGCGGCTATAGTGAATACATTGACATAGTGAATACTGGTGCATCAAGTATATGTAGTGATATTGTACAAATATATATGATGATATTAAATAGCCTTAATTTATCGTAATCATGAATTGTAGAGAGAAAAACAAAAAGCCGTAACACTAAAGTACTTCTTTTATGAAATATCCATTCTCATATATTAAGTCTCCATCGGCATATACTTTGTGTCTTTTCATGTCTTTAATCATATCCCAATGAATACTTGATTTATTTTTACCTCCAGTTTCTGGATATGCAGCTCCGAGAGCCATATGAATAGTTCCACCAATTTTTTCATCGAATAATATTTCCTTAGTAAAGCGATCAATACCATAGTTTAATCCAAAAGCTATTTCACCCAGTCTTTTAGCTCCCTCATCTGTTTCAAGCATTTTTCTAAGGAAGTCTTCGCCACGTCTAGCCTTAGCCTCTATGACTACTCCTTTATGGAAAACAAGCTTTATACCTTCGACCTCTCTTCCACGCCATATAGCTGGGTAATCAAACTCTATATATCCTTCAACACTATCCTCTATAGGTGCTGAGAAGACTTCGCCTCCAGGCATATTATACTTACCATCGTCATTGATCCATATTCTACCATCAACGCGTAGATAAAGATCTATGCCTGGCCCCTCATATTTTAGCTCACTAACTTTCTTAAGAAAATCAGCTATTTTCTGTTGTTCTTTAGCTTTCTCTATCCATGCATTAATGGGATCTTCCAGGTTAACCATTGTTGCACGAAATACAAAATCCATGTATTCAAGTAACCCCATACCAGCTTCTTGTGCTAATGCTTTTGTTGGATAAGGTGCTACAGTCCATCTTAATTCCTTCTTAGCACTACGCTCCATAAAAATCCTTGTTAGTTCGAATCTAGCCTTACTTCTTTTTCTCATTTTCTCAGGGTCTATGTTGCTAAGTGGTTTTGTATGGCTTGGACTAAGTATTGATATAAAGGCATTTACTTTCTCATAGATCATTTTTTCAATTGGACTCACATGTTCTAGTATCTTATCAGGTGCGTATTTGTAAAAGATTTCATCAAGTACCTCGTCACGTATATTGATTATTAAAGGATATCCTCCATTGATAAGGATCTCCTTATACAATTCTCTAATTAATGGTAAAGCCTCTAAACCGGCACTAACGATTATCTCATCACCATCTTTAACATCTATACAGTAATTAACAATCAATTTAGCAAGTTTAGAAATACGATTATCCATAGTACCACCAATGCTAGAATATAAGAGAATATAGGATTAAAGATTATCCTCTAGAAACAATTCTCTTCTTAACTTCTTCAATCATGTACTTTGCCAAAGCTTCTTTTCCAGTAAATTCACTAGGAGGAGCATATACAACATCAACATCTTCTAATAATGATACTTGTGTAGCAAGTCTTTTATCTCCAGTAAAGAATATGACACGATGACCCTCTTTTGAAAGTTTTTCTATGATGTTTAGTACATCAAAATCATCTTGTGCAGGTTGTTTAACAATATTCTCTACTTTGACAGGCTTAGGCAATCCCCTACCCACGATCTCATGTATCTCTGCACTTGGAAACTCCCTTGCTAAAACATTTGTAAAGAACCCCTTATACATCTGATCGAGTACTATAGATATCTTCTCTTCCTTTCCCATATGTTTTTTAACAACAGGGGCTTCTATAGGCTCAATCTTTTCCGCCAATATGCCAGTTAATTCTAGGACTTCATCACTACTTAATTTAACAACTATTTCTCCACGATAAATGACTCCTCCTCCAGCTTCTAATAGAGCTTTTAAAGCATCACCAAATGAGTCATATATACCTATGAGCCTATTTCTCGACATAACTATATACACTATATACATTCACCTAAGAATATAATTTGACACAATGACTAATAAGGACTTATTTTCTCAACTAGTATAGGCAATTGTTTTACATATTCAATAATTCCATTAAATCCTTGTTCATTATAAATATGTATAAGCTTGCAATCTGTTGATAAATATTTTAATCGATTAGTAAATATTCCCGATAATTCTATAATTCTACTAATTCTTTTATCCAAGTATTCGCTTGGATCTATGATATATGCTAGATATACATTGTATCCCTTTAGTATTTTGTATAGTGAATAGAGCTCGTCAACCGTATACCATGAAGGATTTAATGAGATAAAATCAACCGGTAATGAAGATAAGGACTCAATAAGTAATAGACTTGGCTTGCTACAAAACATAAAACCATATTTTTCAGCATCACTTCGACTAATTACCTTTCGTAGTAGTTCTATAAGTAGGCTCCATGTCCAAGGCTCATTAGGTCTCGGCTTAGAAAAGTATGACTTAAGTTTATCATCTATATCTATAAAAATTAAGAGGTTTAGCCCATAGCTAGTTATAACGGTAATTATTCTTGTCATTAAAGTCGTAATAAGATCTATAGCTATTTTAGGATTACAGATCAATGGCTTACCATTTATATGGAATACTTCAATGTAATACCATGGAATAGGGAGTATAAATCCTCTATAAGGGTATCCAGCTCTTCTCAATATTAATGCTGATTCCTCATATTCTGGTATGATTATTGGAGCCTCTCTAATTAAGTTTTTATCCACTGAGAGCACGTTATAGTGTTCATTATTTTTCTTTAATACACCATACTTTACAAAACCATCAAGTAAATCAAATGGAGTTCTAAGTAAAGGGGCAAATGGTATATCTATTCCCGATTCTATTGATATATCTAGAATATTATGTACAGCTTTCCTTGAATACTGTATAAACGGTAGATATAGTGGATTCATGGTTCTAACTATTATCTTCCGAGGCAAACTATCAGCCGGATATATTAATTGTCTATAATGTAAAATAAAACGTTTATGCTTCAGTGAAGACTGATGATACACTATAATTATTAATGTATTCTATAATTAGTTTCTGATATAGTGGAGGAATACGGAATTGGAAGAAATCATTATAGCTGATACATTGCTGATACTTGGTTTAATGATAGCATTAGCTAAAATTATGGAGGAATTAATTAATCATCTTGGTTATCCTCCGGTACTAGGAGATATACTTGTAGGCCTAATTATTGGACCAACTGTTCTAGGACT
>CAZITZ010000002.1:0-14681 GCA_964542295.1 uncultured Desulfurococcaceae archaeon | reverse complement strand
ATATTTACGGCTACAAGTGTTAGTCTTACGGCAAGAGCATTAACCGAGATAGGTGCTATGGGAACAGATGTATCAACTGTTATACTTGGAGCAGCAGTTATTGATGATATCGGTGGCCTTATAGTGCTTGGACTTAGTACAGCCATAGCTATATCGTCAGAATTAGAGTTTATAGAATTAGCCTTAACCGCTTTAATAGCTATAGGATTTTATGTAGCTACTGTAACTATATTACATAGATTATCTAGTTATTTATGGAGGGGAGTTTCTGTATTAACGCATTTAGAAGATACTGGTATAGCATTGCTTCTAGCATTAACACTGTTTATTTCCTGGGCTAGTGTAAGGGTTAATCTTAGTCTTGTAGTTGGTGCATATGCTGTTGGATTAGCTTTTAGTGAGGTAAGAGGGATAGAGAGAATAGTACGTAGATTCAGTATTATACCAAATATATTTGCACTCGTCTTCTTCATAATATCTGTAGCGTCAATAGATCTAAAGCCGTATATACTAGGTGCATCTAATCTATTAGTAATAATAGTCCTAATACTTCTAGCTATGATCGGTAAGATAATAGGTTGTGCTGTGACAGCATATGTGACAGGTTTTGATATTAAGAAAGCATTATTCATTGGAATAGGTATGATGCCTAGAGCTGAAGTTGCATTAATTATAGCATCAATAGGCATGGCTTATCATATAATAGGTAACCTCGTGTTTGCATCAACGATACTATTAATATATGCATCAAATATAGTTACACCAATAATTCTTGGAAGGCTTTGGAGAATAATTGTAAAAACTAAGTAGTACACTACATTCCGGCTTTGAGGATCTTTTTAGGAAATCTTAGTTTAACGCTTTTAACTTCAGGTCCTGCAAAGACTTTCTTAAGAAGGATGGGCGTACTTATATTAGTTACTATAACGACTATAAAAGCCGATAAATAAGCTTCTGCACCTAATAATCCAAATGAAACAGCTGTATATGCAGCTATTATGGCAAACTCGCATCTGGGAAATAATCCAACAGCTATTCTTAAACTTGATCTAGCTGGAAATCCTAGTATAAATGATGTTAACCCTGCACCCATTATTTTACCAGCAAATGCTGCAAGAACCATTATTAAATAAAAGCTTAGATACTCCGGTTTAAGAGCCGCTCTTAAATCTATCTCTGCAGCTGTTGTTACAAAGAATACTGTTGAAAAGACTATTGCAAGTTTGCGAAAAGTATCTCTTAAGTGACGTAGTCCATGTATTTCAGATAATGCAAGTCCTGTAGCATATGCACCTACAAGTGGTGATATGCCAAATATTGACATGAGGACAGCTATTCCTGCAAATAAACCCATTAGTAATGAAGTTAATGCTTCTTCTACATGAAACTTACTAATTACACCTACGATGCGATCTGAAAATCTGTGTAATAGAAATACTATTATTATCCATGCACCAAATGCTTTAATAAATACAAGTGATACATTCGGTAAATTAATAGTGCCTATCATAGCGATTGATGTACCTATTGCTATAGTAATGAGGGACGTTAGATCATCTAGTACGGCTATCTCCATAACCGTATACCCCTCTATAGTGTGAAGCTTATTTAGCTCCATGAGAGTCCTTATGGTTAGACTAATGCTTGTAGCTTCAAGTATTGCTCCGAGGAAAAATGATTCTAGTAATCCATAATGCATTACAAATAAACCTACGATGAGCCCCATGGAAAAAGCTCCTATGGCCTCGCCAATGGTTAATAAGCCTGCGATAGGCAGTAACCTAATGAATTCACTATATCTAGTTGATAATCCAGCATAAAATAGAAGTAAAGATACTCCGAACCAAGCTATAGCTTTAGTTAGATCATTTACTATGTACAAGTTTAATAGGCTTGCACCCACTATTATTCCGGCAATAAGATCTCCTAAAACTGCTGGGAATTTGAAACGGATAAATACTTCTTCAAGAATTTTCCCAGTAATTAATGCTATTGCTAATATATAGAAAACCATTACATCACTTGTTATTCCCTCTATCATCATCTAGTCACCATGTCATCTTTGCATCATCGTAGCTTCAGACTAGTTAATAGGTCATTGTTGATAAAAATAGTTACTATTCATGGGAAAACAATTTATTTCGAGAAAACCAAGTAAAGAATAGCGGGTACTAGAGTATTACTTAGACGTTTCAGAGTGTGATGTTATTGAATAGAGCTTTAAGAGAGAAAGCTAGGGCTAAGAGAGTATTTGAGAAACATGATGTTGACAGTTTACTCAATATTGGTATTGGCGAGTTTATTCGTAAGTATAAGCCTCCTTCAACACACTATATTGTTGCTCGTAAGGGTACTAAGCTCTATAATGTGTTAAAGGCGATAGCTACGGGTCATCCTGTTCTAATAGTTATAGTTGATGAAAATAGGAGGCCTATAGGCTATATTAGTGAATTTGAGCTTCTACGTATGTTTTCTCGTAGGCCAAGATATTCATTCTTTATTGCAGGCTTTAATCTTGCAAGACTAAATATACCCATTGAAAGCGCACTAAATATACCAGTAGAGAAGATTATGGAGGATAGGCCATTAGTTGTCAAAGAAGATACTTCATTAAAGGAATTACTAACTTTAACACGTAATCTACATGTATCATCGATCATAATTGTTGATGAAAAGGGTAAATTAAAGACGGTTCTTACCCTACCATATCTTATGAAGACATTACTACGCATACTTCTTGGAGAACCTATAATGGTATATTAAAAACAGGATCTAAATCCTAATAGGTTATTAATACTCAAAGTCTTTGAATAAGATTATATAATGAATAGACTAATAATATTATATATGATGCGATGAAGTACATAGCGAAGTATATAACACTGCACCGACTATCAAGGGATGAGGTGTTCCATCCGGTACTGAGCATATATATTCATAGTTATTCTAATAGGAGAAATACTTATTAGTAATGATACATCTATATTTTCTGTATTTCCTCCACTTTAATTCCACTTTAAAAGTTTGAAGGAGGTGGTATCCATGGCTCATCTAGAGACTCGTCATTTTAATGTTGAAGCAATAGACTTTGATATAGGGAGGAACGTTGTCATAATAAATGAGAAGGATGCTAAAGAGCTTGGTTTAGGCCCTAATAATAGAGTTAGATTAATTAAAGGAGATCGTACAAGAGGCGCATTTACAGCTATAACTAAGACTATGGTGCCTCCAGGGAAGATCCTTGTTAGCCGTGATGTAGCTCATGAATTAAGAATAGGGAAGGAGGATATAATTGGTTTAAAACCAGTACCTGTACCTCCAAGTTTTCATTCACTACAGAAAAGACTACATGGGCAAAGGCTTAGTCAAGATGAAATGTTCATGTGGATTAAAGATGTTGTTGAAGGTATATATGGTGAGACTGAAATAGCTGCATTTCTCGTAAGCCAATTATATTATGAACTTAGTGAAGATGAACTTAATGCATTAATTAGGGCTATGGTTGAGACCGGTAGTCGTATAGAATTTGAAGATACAGTTTATGATGAGCACAGCATTGGCGGCGTTCCCGGTAATAGTAAGATTGCATTATTAGCTGTACCCACGATATCAGCGGTAGGCTTATTGATTCCAAAGACTAGTAGTCGTGCTATAACTAGTCCTGCAGGTACGGCTGATACAATGGAAGTACTTGCTCGTGTAGACTTTTCTCCCGAGGAACTTAAGGAGATTGCCCGTAAGATAAGAGCTACACTTGCATGGGGTGGTAAACTCAATCTTGCTCCAGCAGACGATATCTTCGTTAATATTGAGAGAAAGCTAAGTATTGATCCATGGCATCAAATGGTTGCCAGTATACTTGCAAAGAAAGTTGCTATGGGCGTAGATAATCTAGTTATTGACATACCTGTTGGTAGGAAAGCTAAAGTAAAGGATATGAAGGCAGCAGATCAATTAGCAGGTCTTTTCATAAGGCAGGCTGCACGACTAGGTATGGGTATAAGGGTCGCTGTTACTTATGGAGGCCAGCCTATAGGCAGAACAGCGGGTCCAGCATTAGAGGCTATGGAGGCTCTGAAGGCATTGATTGAGAGGAGAGGTAGTAAGAGTCTTGTTGAGAAAGCTATGAGTATAGCTGGATTGGTTATAGAGTTATCTGGTAAGGTACCGTCCGGCCATGGTATGGAGGTTGCTCGTAGCATATTTGAGAAAGGATTAAGTTGTGAAAAGTTTAAACAGATCGTGGAGGCGCAAGGAGGAGATCCTAATGTTAAGCCGGATGATATACCAATTGGTAGTCATACCTATACTATTGAAGCACCTATAGAGGGAGCTGTAACTCATATAGATAATGCTGCAATAACTGCTATTGCACGTGCAGCCGGTGCACCTTTTGATAAAGGAGCAGGAGTATATCTACACGCTAAAGTAGGGTATCGCGTGAATAGAGGAGATCCATTGATGACGATCTATAGTAGTAGTGCTATTAGGCTCCAAGAGGCATTGAATATAGCCTCTAGATATAGTCCGATACTTGTTGAAGGAATGCTGATAAAGATTTTACCATAGGTATTATTCAAGTTCTATCTCTATACGTATTTTCTTTACTCCACTGGGTACACCCTCTATACTAGCTAAGAATCCACGGACTAAGTTCTTTAAGATAGTCTGCATACAAGGATCAAGATGTAGGACTCTATCATTAACTATAATATTTCCTCTAGAAAGTATAGGGCAATCTATAGGCTGAATCTCCATACGTAGTATTCTCTCAGCAAGTTCAATACATGAGCCAAAACCACATTTTCGGCAATCTTCTGGCTTCATAAGTGATGATAAAGTTTGTATGGAATCCTTAAAGATCTCTCCTACTAGAGCATCTACCTCTTCAAATAGTAATGCATTTAATCCCATTTCCTTAGCACTACTCACAAGATCAAAGTCATGGCTAACTATAAACCATAGTCCAGGCTCCTTAGCAAGATGTTGAAGTTCCTCCTCATTTTCAATAATAGCAATTGCTTTACCAACATTGACTCCTCTAAATCCCTCAACAATGACAAGTGGATGATATGGCATATACTTCATTACAAGATTCCTAAGATCATGTTCTGACTCCATAAAGACTGTTGTTTCTTCAGGACTAGATACAATAACTACATTTGCACCTGCAGTCCAGTACCGTCCAGGATCTGATCCGGGATCTATTTGTGGTTCATGAGTCTGTTTTATAACAGCTACTACTACACCCTTTCTTCTAAGTCCCTCAACAACTTGCTCTCCAAGACTAGTTTTTCCAGCACTGCTTCCCAGAGCTATTATCCTATAAATAACAGTATAGCCTATATTTGGTGTGTATTGTTCACTCGTACTTGCTCGCCTCCGTAACCTATATGCTCTGTATTCTACGGTATATAAATATAGGTAGATTTGCTTTAAATAGTGTAGGCATATATTTATTGCCTTGGTGTCAATGAAATGGCCGGACAATATGATGTCGTAATTATTGGTGGAGGAGTAGCTGGGCTCACAGCTGCATGGCTAATTTCAAAGCAAGGATATAGAGTGGCTATTGTTGAAAGAAAACCCTTAAATAAAATAGGCGAGAGAGCCTGTGGCGATGCAATAGGTCTTCATCACTTCCAAGAACTTGGGTGGATGCCTCCGCAAGAAGTCTTAAACGGTAGTTATAAGGGTGTTAAAATAGTAAGTCCAAGCGGTAATTACTCAGTAATTGTCTATGGTGAAGGAGTAAGTGTTGATTCATTGAAATTCGGGCAATGGCTATTAAGGAATGCACTAGATAATGGAGCGACACTATATGATAATAGTCATTTCATAGATATTGAACTTGATGATAAGGGATTTGTAAGGAGAGCTATAATAAAGGATCTTAAGTTGGGGATAAAAAGGGATCTTGAGGCTAGGGCATTTATAGATGCTTCTGGTGCAGTACCAGCGCTTCGTTCAAGATTACCCCGTGAATATCCTATAGCTGAAAGACCGTACATGACTGACTATAATATCGCTTATAGAGAGGTTATCGAACTAAGAGAGCCTATTAGTGGTGAGGACAAAGATTATGCAGTAATTTTTCTTAATAAGAGAGTGGCACCTGGTGGTTATTGGTGGCTGTTTCCGAAGAAAGACGGTTCTATAGCAAATATTGGTGTTGGTGTTATATGGGGTAAGGGAGACTATAATCCAAGGTTAAACTACTATAGGTATATTAGAGGAATGTATCCTGGCAGATTAATTCATGCTGGAGGAGGGCTTGTACCTACAAGGAGGCCTTTACCAACACTTGTTTGGAAGAATGTAGCTGTTATTGGTGATGCAGCATATACTGTAAACCCTGTTCATGGAGGTGGACGTGGTTCGTCAATGCTTGCAGCAAGTATTGTTTCAAAATATTTAGGTAAGGCTCTTGAAGAAGGTAGAGTTGATGAATATAGCTTATGGGGTATTAATAAGGATTACATAGAGGCTTATGGAGCTAAGCAAGCCGGTTTAGATATCCTTAGAATGTACTTACAGATTATGAGTGATGATGACTTAGAATTTGTATTAGCTAAGAAAATAGTTGATGGCAGATCAATATATGATCTTGGTACAAAGGCTAGTTTAGCCGAGGAAATAATATTAAATGTTAGAAGAGCCTTATCTCTTCTGACAAGACCATCATTACTTAATCAATTAAGAATAGTTAAAATGTATATGGATAAGGCTATGGAATATTATTTACAGAAGTATCCAGAGACACCAGATAAATTAAGTAATTGGTTAAGAGAAGTAAATGATCTATATAATGAGTATATGCGGACAATAGGGTTCGAGCCAGGACCTTTAGTTAAATGGTAGTGTTATCTATTAGATTCATTGTAGAGACTAATGTTTTTACAGTTAATTTTAATTCATCAAAAATGCATGATTTAATAATTTATTTTTCTCATTACTATTTGACTTATTAAAGTTTATATCATGATATTATATATATAGTTTATTAGAAGGTCTAGTAAGGTAGGTCTTTAAAGTATAAGAACTATATATGGGAGTTATAATTGATGAATTCAAGGATTATCCTTATCGGTCTTAAATTGCCTATGGTATCTCCAGGAGATGATCTTGTTGGATTATTGCTTGAGTCTATGGCAAGGGAAAATATTGAATTGGAAGACGGAGATGTACTTGCTATAACTCTAAAAATAGTATCTAAATCTATGGGTTTATTAGTCGATATAAGGAGTATAGAGCCCTCTAGGGAGGCTATTAAAATAGCTAATAAAACAGGACTTGATCCTCGTGTAGTGGAACTTATTTTAAGAGAAAGCGATTCTATAGTTGCTGCTGTGCCTTTTGAGGCTATTGTAAGGAATAAAATATTAGATTTGACAAGATATTCAAAGGATCCTAATAAAGCATTGAAAGCAGTAAAGTACTATCCTACTATTTTAATTACAGTAAGAGATGGTATGTTATGGAGTGATTCAGGTATTGATACATCGAATCATCCACCTAACATCTACTCTATACCTCCGAGAAACATTGATGAAGTCGCTAAGAAGATCTCTATGGAGATCTTTGAAAGGACAGGTAAAAATATAGCAATTGTTCTATGCGATACAGAACTCTTTCCATGGGGGGCAATGGATATAGCTCGTGGATGCTACGGTATTGAGCCATTAACAAGTGAGTTCGGTGAATATGATATGTACGGTAAGCCGAAGTTTGGTGGAATTGATAATATTGTACATGAAATATGTGGTGCAGCAGGTCTTATTATGAGACAAGGAGCTGAAGGAATACCTGCTGTCCTCATTAAAGGATTAAAATATAAGTGGTTTAATGGTGGATTGAAAGATAAATCAATAGGTTTAGATCAGTTAAGAGGAGGGCTAAAGTTAACAATAAAACATACCCGGAGAGTAATTGGATTAAGAAGGATTCTTAGGATGATCTGTAAATACTTCGGTATATAGTATTTTCAAAATGATTTTAGGTGTATTAATTGATTGTTGGAGGCCTTGATCCATCAGGTTCTCCGAAAAGACCTAGTGGTTTAGCATTAATTGATGTAATATCTAATGAAATTGTCTATGCAGGTCTACTTTATAGTGATAAAGAGATCATAGGCACTATCTTAAAGTATAATCCCAGCGTTATCGCCATAGATTCTCCACTATCATTAACTGAGAGAGGATTTAGAGAAGTTGATATTCTTATGAAGAAAATGGGATATCCTGTTCTACCTCCTAGTTGGAGGGGAATGAGAATGCTTGTAATCAGAAGCCTAAAGATTATGAATGAATTAAATAGACATGGAATAATTGTTATAGAGACTCATCCTAAAAGCGCTTTAAGATCTAGCAATTGTAAAACCGCTGCTGATCTCTTTATCAAGATCTTTGGAAAATGTAAACATGAATGGATTTCTTACAAGGACTTATGTGATGCTTTAATATCTTCACTAGTAGCTAAGTACTATGTAGAGAGCAATACTGTACAGGTAAGAGCTTCTGATGGAGTAATTTATTTACTTCCTAAGGTGTGTAATCATGGTTAGAGATAAGATATTGACAGTGATTGTTCTCTTAATAGTATTCTTCTCAGTTATTAGTTCACCCATTAACCTAACCTTTGCCTCTTTCATCAACAATGTAGAGATCTATGTACATGTAAATTATAATAGAAATGTAACGTATAGACTGGCTACAGATCTTGTTTTTACTGAATTACAGAATATATCATCTATAGAAGCTTACATGAAATATAGTCAATTAGACTATGAATATATGTCAAAGATCACGTATATAGATAATCTTCATCGAAATAGTAAAATGAAGAATAATTCATGGAGAATGGAGGATCTAAGGATTCTAAGGAAAAAAGAGAATAAATATCATATAGACTATGAGAGAAACATTATTTATAATAGTAATGGTTCAAGCAATATCAGCCTCTGCATGGAAATGACTGTACATAAACCAAAGAACAACTATATTTCGATAAATTCTATTATGGAGGTTAAAACCACTCATTTAGAGGATATATTTCAATTCAACGTAACAATACTATTATTTAGAAATATAGCTAAAAACAGTACTATTATTACCAAATACGATATAGAGAAGAAGAATAATGTCACATATTATACTGGATGGGCTAATATAACGAATGCAGTACTGGATATTTCTAGCATATCAAATAAGATCATCAAATACTATCTTGGTTCATATGCTCCTATAATCCTTATTGATAATCCAATTAAAGTTCTTAAGTTAATTGATAAGCTCCATATAAGCACATTATATACTGGTAAAACATTCTTATTTGAAGAGAAAAGCAGTGGCTTAATATCTATCTTACTCTTAAATCAAACACCATTATATGTCGAAGTAAATGGCGATATAGACAGCTATCTGTTAAAGCCTCCAAAAGCTTATCCTGTTTATGGATCATATAGTTTTGCTGTTGAAATTACTGGGAATAATGAATTACATGGTAAACTTTATGTCGAGTATGCCTATAATTATGGATATGAATTTGTTAATAAGTTCTTTAAAGACGTTGGTTCATATATTGAAGATATTGTTGCCAAGAATGTTAATACATTTAAGATTAATCTATGGATCTCAAATGGTACTTTAGTATATAATTCAGGTATTTATAATGAATTACACCTTGATCATAGAAATTATACATTACTATACAATATTGTCTATAATATTGAGGAGACTAAAGGAGAAAGTCCCAAGCAGGCTATTGATTATATGTCAATGACTATAGTATTGTTGGTGATAATTGCTATAGTTATATCTTACTTCCTATTACATAGGAGAAAGAAACTGTAGTGTCTTAGAGGATTTATTTGATAATTTTCTCAATTAATGTATGGACGTAATGTAATAGATATTCTATTTTCCATAAAGACATCATTTTTACTTTAAATGGTATCTTTATCTTTGCCCCACTAGCTTTAATATGTCCTCCTCCCCCGAGTTTTACAGCAAGTTCTCTAACATCATATCCAGTCGATCTAAAGCTTAGCTTCCCATCTCTACTTACAATAACAGCTATATCTGCATTCGTTCTACCAAGTGCTAGTGAAGCTATAAAGCTTGTATCAACAAGGTCATGATATGGTAAATAAACTATTTTTAGTCCATTAACCTTCTTTATAAAAAGACTATGGATAACATCATTGTAGGCCCTTAATTCTTTTTCTAATTTAGCTACAATATTTTCTGTGAATTCATCTTTCCACAAAATACCTTGGGACAAGATATCAATTACATGAAGTCTCCATGAGTTCTTCTCTCTTCTTCTAACAAGTCTTAGATACCAAGGTCCTCTCCAGTGATCGAATTTCCATAAGTCTCCTGCACATACTCCATTTACAAGCTCATCGATAAAATCTTGTTTAACATTCTTTCTTCTTCTCGGAGCATACTTAGCTATGACTCCTGTTGCACATGTACTTCGGTCAATGTAGAGTTTAACGCCGATGGCTTTCATTCCATTAATCCATTCTTTTTCCCATACATGATGATCATACCATTCAACCTCAATTCCCTTATTAATGATCTCCTCTAGACACCTCCTTATTAATGGATAAAACCTATTGTTCATGCCAAGGTCCATGAATACTATTTTATCTGTCCTAATATCTATAAGTGATTTAATAGTCCGCCCCATCAGGTATGGTTCTGTAAAATAGATCTTCTCCGGCTTTTCTCCTTGTAGGTATATGTAAAGCGATGCACTACCTATTCCATCAATGTCTGTATGTGTCACTATGTGATACACTAGATAATCACCCATTTCTTCTTGGAGTTCATAGTATTTTGTATACTCCTATTAATAATCTTTACTCATAAATAGGTATTTAGCACACCTATATGATAGGGAGTATGTAATTGGTAAAACCACCATTAGAGCTATGTATAAGGTGTAAGGGAGCACGTAACCTATGTGGACTTGGCTATTGCCCATTATTAGCTGGTTTAAGGGCTAAGGTAATTAGTTTACAAAGTATCCGAGGACTAGATGTACAAGGTAGTACTCCTCCATCGATAATTGTTGGAGAGAGGGGTTATCCAAGAATTAGACTATATTATGCAGTACCACCTGGAATAGTTGGTGATGAAGCTAGAGATTATGATAATCCCAGTCAATGGCATATGAGGAAAAATCTTGGAGAGATTATTGAGCTTAGAAGTAGACTGCTCCATATAGTTTTACCAACTAGGGTATATAATCCATATAAGCTTTATGAGACAGAGATTGGACTAGCCATTGTGTCTGAAAAACCTGTAGATACAGAGGCTCTATTAAAAAAGAAGCCTATTCCAAGACTAGTATTTGATCCATTGACTCCGCCGAGAGGACCATCTGCACCAGCTAGAAAAGTTAAGGTAACTGGAAACCCAGTTATACCAAAGCCTATTGAGAAACTCATATGGGATGATATAAGGGCTGAGGAGGCTATATATAGACTTTACAAGAACGGTCTTGATTTCTACACAATAGTTCGTGCTTTAACGATTGGTTTTCTAGGTAGAACTGGGCAGAGAAGACTTGTCCCTACTAGATGGGGTATTACTGCAGTTGATCAAATGATTTCAAAGAAATTATTGAGTAAAATTAGGAAATACGAACCAATAAATGATCTTCTCATATTCTATAGTGAGTACCTATATAATAAATACATGATAATACTTGCACCAAGTGGTTACCGTGGATTATGGATAGAAGTATGGCAGCCGAGAAGTTTATGGAATCCATATGTAGAACCAGCTGTTTTAACCGTATATGATAATTATCGTGGAGAGCCAAATATTATGGATGGAGGCTATCTAGCTGCTAGAACTAGCGTACTAGAATATCTTGACCGTATTAAAAGACAAGCGCGTATTATAATACTTAGAGAAATCTTACCTCAATACATGTTTCCAGTTGGTAATTGGCAGATTCGTTTAACAGTTAAAAAGGCTTTAGATAAGGGTCCAATTATGAAGAATCCTTCTATTCATGAGGTAAAGGATTTCATTGACAAGAGATTCACGAGGATACCCGATAAAATTACTGAATTAATTTTATCATTTACATACATGTTTAACCAGAAAATTTTAGATAAATGGTTCAAAGCCTAGATTATATATTTGTTTCCAAGATAATATTTATTAAAGAATTATAGAAATAATAAGATTTAGGAAAAAGGCATAGTTTTTATAAAAGTGAATTCTAAGTATATAGACTTGGGGCATATATGGATAGAGTGAGCTGTAATGGGGTATCTAGCTAAATTAAATGAGAAAATAATGATTATATATAGAATGTTAGGAAAAATCTATCCAAAATTATCTATTTTGTTACTTAGTTTAATATTAGCATACTTAATATTATTCTCATTCTATGAATCAACTCTCATCAATGTATATATGATTATATATGCTATATTTGCTTTTTACTACATAATACTTTCATTATCGATCTATAATGAAACGAGAGGAGTATATAGGGAGAGCTTCATATATTCGATCCTAGCAATAGGATTAACTTATAGTTTATTTTTAATCGGATTATTCTATTTATTAAAGATGGTTAGTCTCCATATCATTTCAATAATAATCCTTATGCTCTCCATATTGCCGATACTTGGTTATCTAAGTCTTAATTTCTTCAAAATTAAAATAACTATTGACCATAAACAGGTAATTTTTCGCCCTACATTCATCTCTATTCAACCAGTTATACTCTTATTGGCGGTTATTCTTGTATGTATCTTCGAAATACTTGGATACCATGAACTAATAATTCATCTTCCTTTACTGCTTGCATCAGCCCTCATAATACGTCTTCTAGAATTTAGAAGTAAGAAAGAAGATGTAACAGTATTTGGATCCAGAGTATATGATGTATTTAAATACATTACTGAGCATAAAAGAGGCCCGTTAATTGTACTCATTGAATCTAGATCTAAAAAGAGTATTTCCTATGAATCCATATCCGATCTATTAAAGAAATATATTAATTTAGGTAATAAAGGCGTTGTTGAATTTGTGTTTAGTGATAGTATTAAAGCTAATTCCATAAATGGAAATAATCATGGAAAGATTTTGCCACCAGTAATTATTAGATATGGAGAGCAGTATATTTATGAAAATGTTTTTAGAAGATTAACCAGTATTATTGATAAGATCAAGAATGATCCAAGTAATGATAATAATGGTATAGTCTTTATATTAAGGACTAGTATTCTTGAGCAATTACCTGGTTCTTTTCCCTTAAAATATCTTTGGTTCAGGACTCTTGTCGATTTATTGGATGAAAAAGACACACTTATATTGATTAATGATACGCCTGGAAAATCTTCTCTAGGCCCCATAGAATATTTTATATCATTTGTTATCCACATTGATTAACTAAGTTTCATACATAAAATAACTTCTTATATAGGTTTAAACCATCCCCATCTTAGTAGGAAAATTTAAACGAAAGCTATTAATCCTATATACCTATAAATATAGTGTAGGTGATAATGGAATGCCTTATAGAATTATACAGACTGGAATACCGGGATTAGATAAGGCTATTGGAGGAGGATTTACAAGACCTGGCTTAGTTTATATAGTGGGTCATCCCGGCACTGGCAAGACAATAATGTGTATTCATTACGCTTATAATAGAGCCATAAAACATGGTGAAAAAACTAAATATTTAACATTGTCAGAGCCCAAGGATCTCCTTATACAACGAATAAAGCTTTTAAAATTTGATAAACTCGATGAGTTCCTGAATAAGTATTTAAGCCTTGAAGAGGCAATGCCTTTGGCTGAGTATAGAGTCATTATTAGTGTTATCGAACATATTTTGGAAGATATATCTAAGGGTGAGTATGCTAATTTAATAATAGATAGTCTTTCATCACTTGTAAGAGGCTTATCCCCTCAGGAAGTAGCTAATATACTCCAAATGATCTTTAAAGAGATTACTGGTAAAGACATTACAACAATAATTGTTGGAGAAATACCATTATTTGCAGAAATAAAATTGCCTGGTGTTGAAGAGTTTATGGCAGATGTTGTAATTAGACTTGACTACATAGATATCCATGGAGAGAGACTTGCTGTAAGAATGACTCCTATTAAGATGAGAATAGGTGCTATTGATAGAAAATATTATGAAGTAGCAGTTGATGAAAGAGGCTTTAATGTTGTTGGAGAACTACCAAGTAGGGCTTTTGGAACCATATGACTTAGTTATTAATCCTATAGATTATTAAAAATAATAAAATTATTTAGATTAAATAATTGCAAAATTACTTAAGTATGTTTTAATTTCTAAATAATTAATTGATAGAAAAGTTAATAGAGGGTGCTTAGTTAATTGTTAAAATATAGATGCTATCGCAGAATGGGTATGCAGGTATTGTTTAATATACGATCATCTTCCTCAACGATTCCTAGATCATTCCTAAGTTTACTGAGGGAGTATACGAATTGATATCTTTTAGAGATCGAGAATTCATCATTAAGCATTATGGCCTATTCTCTCTAATTATAAGTGTTATATCTCTACTTTCTTCGTTTGTACTTGTTTATTTTGATATGCAATTTTTTAAATACAAGTTTACTATGTATGATCCATTGTCAATAATCTATTTGACCTTCGGTATAGTA
>CAZITZ010000001.1:48938-58231 GCA_964542295.1 uncultured Desulfurococcaceae archaeon | reverse complement strand
TATCTCTCCATAAAGCTTTAACATAAAATACTAGTTTTCTCTCTTCAACTGTATCTAATTTTGTTTCAATCAAGATCTTATCTCTAATAGGAGCTGGAGCTTTATGTTCAACACATATTTTAACACCTACAGTTGTATATCCCTCCGGCAAATACTTCTGAATACACTTCCATGAAGAGATCTCCATGAATAATATCATCGATGGTGTTGATAGAACTTCGACATCTCCGCTTCCGATGACCTTAGCGGAATGTTCTTCCCTAGTTATAAACTCGTCTTTGCAAACTATTCCCATGGGTACATCAAATGCCATGGCTATCACCATATAAGATCTATTATAGCCTTGTTTATAAATTATAATTATATAGTTACCATACTTGTTAAATTTCTCTGGAAACTAATTAGTACATGGTGTAATGATGAGCGAATATCTAGTTATAGGTATTGTTCAAGGAGAATATGGTGTAAAACCTATTGATAACTTCCGTAAAACTAGCGAGCTATTGAGGAATGGTATAAAGGAGGCAGATGTAGTCATCTTACCCGAATATTCAATGATAGATCCGTTGGCCGGTTTATCGCCGGAAGAACTTTATGATAAGGCGGAATTAATAGATGATAGTAATTATTTATCACTTATATCAGATCTAGCTGGCAAGTATGGCATTCCAATACTTGTACACTTTATTGAGAAAACTAGTGCTAGGCCTAAATGTAAGAGTTCTAGTGTACTCGTTAGACCTAGCGGTGGTTTTGAATGGATATATAGCAAGATTCATTTGTTTGACGCCTATGGTTATCGAGAATCAGACTACTTTATACCTGGAGATCGGTTATCCAAGAAGATCATGATTAATGGATTCCATATTAGAGTTGCCATATGTTTCGACATTAGATTCCCGGAGCTATTCCGGAGCTATGCATTACAAGGAACTGATCTAGTCTTAATCCATAGTGGCTGGGTAAGAGGGCCATTGAAGGAGGAAACACTTGAATTTCTTGGTAGAAGCCGTGCTCATGAAAACACCTATTGGGTTGTTATTGCTAATAGATTTGGAAGCAATTATACTGGTAGGAGTATGGTTCTCGACCCATTTGGTATAAAGGTTTATGAGCTAGGCCATGGCATTAGATATGGTGAATACATTATTGATCGTGATAGACTATCAGAGGCTAGAAAGACTATACCTGTCTTAATTAAGAGTAGAGAGCGATGGATTATAAGATTAAAATAGAACTACAAACTATATTGTTTCAAGAATTGATACCTTTGAACCACTTGGTTCTTTTACAACCTCATATACTTGATCAGATGCGTTAACCACTTCCCTATTATGTGTTATAACAATTAATTGTGGAATAATATGTCCTCCTCTAAAGTTCTTTATAACTTCTATAAGTTTCTTTCTTCTTTCTTCATCAAGATAGATAGTTGGCTCATCGAGTGCTAGAACACCTAATCTACCTTTACCAATAATCTTATGCAAGCCAAGTATAATGGCAAGTATGACAGCTATCTGTTCTCCCCCACTAAGTTCTAATAAGGTATAGGCCGTACCACGTGATGAATAGACTTCAACGCCAAGATCATTTGTAAGCCTTATAGCAGTATAGTCTAGTTCGAACTGTTCAAGAATACTACTAGTTTCTTTTTCAAGAAGCTTAATTGCTTGCTTCCTTATCTCTGCAGGTGCTTTTTCATAGTTAAGCACATTCTCTCTAAGATAATATGCTAGTGATAAGATCTTATATGCCTCTATAGCCTTATTAAGGAATTCATATATTCTTTTAAGTTCATCTTTATCTCTAATAAGGATCTCTTCTATAGCCTTCTTCTTTCCAGACCATTCAATCAGTTCATTACTAGTTTTTTCCTCAAGATTCTCAAATTTTCTGATCTCTTTTTCAATAATTTCCTTTTCATTATATAGTTTTAATGGATCATACATTTTTAACTTACTTTCA
This sequence comes from uncultured Desulfurococcaceae archaeon, assembly GCA_964542295.1. Taxonomy (GTDB): domain Archaea; phylum Thermoproteota; class Thermoprotei_A; order Sulfolobales; family Desulfurococcaceae; genus CAZHDB01. Next base: position 56,266 of record CAZITZ010000001.1, on the reverse strand, counting down.
AGTAATTCTAATCTTTTCCTCTTATCATGTATATTCGACTTCGTTATTGCCAGTATACCCTCAATTTTAGATAATTCCTTAGATAATTCTTCATACTTCTTCTTACCATCAATTATACTATTCTTTAGATAATTGAAATTTTGAAATACTTTCTCGATAGTTAGTTTTGTCTCTTTAGCTAGTACGTTAAAAGTGTCTTTAACTAGTTGTTCTAATTTTTTTATTTTATCTTCTAACTCAGTTAATTTTTTCTTTAGAGAAATCAGATCATCCGGATTATATTCTCTTGTTTTTACCAACAGCTCATTATAGTGTTTTTCTATATTTTCAATATCTAGTTTTTTGAGAGATTCATATTCTTTCTCTAACTCTTTTAATTTTCTTACCATAAGATCTAGTTTATTTGACTTATCAGACAATTCTTTCTCTAGATTTTCTATCTCCGTATGCAAAGTTTCTAATCTAGATCTTTTATCCATGAGTTTCTTCTCAAGCAGCCTAATAGATTCTAGTTTTTTAGTTATTTGTTCAAGTTCTTTCTTTAACTGTTTCTCTTCATAAGTAAATTTCTTAATGGACTCATTAAATTCCTTAATTAACCTCATCTTATGGTCAGGTGTAAGTTCTCTTCCGCAAATCGGGCATTTAGCACCTGCTTTTTCGAGATCCTTCAATTTACTTCTATAATCATTTAGTCTTACACTTATTGACTGGAGTTGCTTAATTAACTTGATCCTTTGTTTTTCGATCATGTCATAGGTTTCCATGCCTATTTCTTCAGTTATTTTCTTTATATCTTGATCTAGAAGAAATACTTCAGATCTTTTTGCATTAATTTTTTTCTTAAGTTCATTTATACTGTCTCTTAAAATATCTCTCTTCCATTTTAGTTCCTTAATCTCTTCAAGAACTTCTCTATATCTATTAATCTTATCAACAATGCCTTGTTTTTCTAGCATTATCCTTTCATTAAGCAGATTATAGTCCTTCTCTAATTTCTCATAATCTTTCTTCATATTCTCTAATGAAAGCAGGTTATTTTCTAACCGCATTATTAGTTCTGACAGTTTTTGATACTTACTATATGCTTTTACTTTTATACTTAATTCCTTATATTTAGACTCCAATCCTTTAAGATTCTTTTCTAAATCATTAATTTCTCTAAGTAGTTTCTCATGCTCATTTTTAATGATTTCGTATTGCTTTATTTGTTCATTGATTACTCTTTCCTTTTCACGAAGAATGTTCAGATTATTTCTAATGTTTTCTAGTTGATTAGATAATCTATTGACTATATTATTTATCTCTGTAAGCTCCTTCTCGTACTTATTTATTTCATTTTCCAATTCTCTTCTTCTCTTAACACTAGTCTCAATATACGATCTTAAGTTTGGTATATGGGTTCTAGTTGGTGATAGGGTGGTTTTAGATCCATCGGGTAAAGTAATGTCTATCTGCATGAGCTTAGCCATATTTTCATAGGCCTTTCTATATTTATCTAGACCAAGTAATTCATCAATTAGCTCTTGTCTAGCCTTTTTCTTGCCTGATGTGAAAAGTGACAGTAATTCGTAGAGCCTCCCTTGTCGAAGAATAGCTATAGTATTAATAGTTGAAGGCTTTAGACCAAGTATTTTCTCTAGCTCCTCTGTAACCTTGTCGCCCCTAGCAATAATTTTTCTTTTACCATCAACTATCTCATATAACACCCTAGTATAGTCCGTTCTTAGTTTCGAAATAATTCTTTCAATACGATATACACGATTACCAATACTAAATTCTACAGCAATACGTGCTTCACTAGTTCCTCTTCGTATAAGATTTTTTGATGTACCTCGAATCCTAAGCTCCTCTTTCCCTCCAAAAGCCACAATAACAGCATCTATAATACTTGTTTTACCGGAACCGTTCTCTCCAATAATCGCTGTAACACCATAGTCGAAAGAAACTTCAGTCCTGGGATGACTAATGAAGTCGTTAAGTATAACTTTATTTATTCTTAAAAACATTTTTATCACCTAGAACTATAGATATTTCAATAATCCATCTTTCCTTTTAATTATTCTCTTTTCTCCACTTCGTATATCTATATCTTTAGGAACATCAATTGATATCTTAGTAATACTCTTTGCCTTTGCCCATTTTTCCATTATAGACTTAATCATAGCAATTATTTCCTGGCTTCCTATATCACCTTTAGATAATGCCTCAACTAATTCATACACTAGATCAGCTACATCCATGGGGGCATCCATGTATTTACTTAGAATTTCCTTTTCATCGAAAATTTCCATGGAACTATAATCAATTCTCTTTTCTTCCTCTATAAATATTGGATGGATCCTAAGAACAATGTCATTCTTAAATAATTGATATAAGTTCCTTATGTTTGAACCCAATTCTCTCTTAATACGTATTGATAGATTGACTATAACGGGCTTTTTAACTTCAGGACCTAAACTATTAACAAGTTCTTTTAAACGACTTAGAATATTTGATCTATCGGCTTCTATATTGAATTGAGGCCTTATATTAAGATCTATTTTCTGAACCATAGATAGATCAGGCTTGCCAGATAAATCAACTATATAAAATCCTTTACCGTTCTTTTCCCAATCACTTATATCCCTCATATCAAATATGTCAATACTTCCGGGATAGCCTATGATGCCTCCTCTGGGAAGAACTCCTAAAATTCTATTATGTATATGTCCAAATGCAGCATAATCTACAGCGGGTAAGTCTGATATACTAAACATAGCGTCAAATGGGAAAAACTCCTCAATACTATAATGTGCCATCAATATTTTCCTTAGATCTTTATATTCTCTAAAAAACGCTGATGCATAGTCTAAGAATAAAGGCATGGTCTTCCTAGCTTTAATTTTATTTCTAAGATACGGTATCGCATATATTGCCACCTTGTTATTAGAATCAACATATTTAGTTTGATATTCATTTGGGGTACTTAATAAAACTACATTATCAAATATCGATTCAAATATTAAAAACGAAATCATCTCCCTACTTCTAGGCATATCATGATCTCCGGGCATAAGAATTATCTTAATATCATGTTCTCTAAGTTTCCTAAAACCGTCAATGGCTATTTTCAAAGCCTTATTCTTAGGCCTATACTCATCAAATAGATCTCCAGATATTATTACTAACTTTATGTGTTCTTTTAAAATAATATCTATTGCCTCATTAAATAGTTCATAGACATCATTCTCCCTAAAATCTATATTATACTGTCTTTTACCTAAATGGATATCAGATAGGTGTGCTATTAAAGTCAAGCTCTACACCCATATATCTAGTCTTCAATAACAATATTTGATTCACATTCATATTGGGCCATGCATTTACTTAATGAGATTAAGAAGCCTTCTACCATATTATTACCTACTTCACCTTTTAAGATACTATTAAGGTAATTTCTACAATTCTCACTACAATAATTGGTAATGGTATCTAAAATTCTCGATAATCTTGCTATGAGAGAATCCATTCTAAAAGACACACTATAGCCTTCGACTGAAGTATTAGATAGTGTGTAAATTATTGAAACTAATTCCGCTGCTTCACGTAATTCGCTACAAAGATTTTCCACTTTAGTGTCACCACTATCAATTACCTTCTTATAATCTCTACTTTTTAGTTGTTTAGGAGGCGTTTTCCATGCTATTATATCAAGGACGAGAATTACAAGCCATATAATTGAATACCATAAGTATTCAGAGAAGCCAAGTATGTACATAGTTATAGATAGAACTAATGATACTAATGCAACTAAGACCGCGACTAGACCTAAAACATAGTATGTTCTTTTACTAATCAATAATTTCCACCAATAGATCCCTATACCTATTAATTAAATCTATTCTATTCCTTGGATCAACTATCTTACATCCCTTAATAAAGACATAGACCGGATGCACTTCATTAAATATTAACGAGTGCAATGGATCATGGGACTTACTAATATAAGAATTATATAATGCTATGTTAGCAAAAGATCCTTTTTCTAGAGAATTATTGTGAAATAATCTATGCTCTTGCTGAAATATAATTTTCCTAATATGTTCTATCGAAAGCCTTCGATCCCAGTAATTATATCTATATAATAAAAGAGTTTGCCTAGCTTCATTTAAGATACTGCTATTTAAGCCACTAGTACCTAAAAATACTCTTACCCCGTACTTTTCCATAATCTCATATAAGGGAGAAAATCCGCCATTTGCAATATACATTGTTTTAGAGGGTAATGAGATAATAAATGACTGATCCCTATAATACTTAAGTACTTCCAGATCCATTGTAGAGATCCAATTTAATCCAATAAAGTAATAATATTTATTCAATCCAAAAACTCCACTCTTTTCAAGGAAAGCCATAGGCCATAAGCCAGTCTTTTCTTTGATGACATAAGGATGTCTTCTTTCAATTAAGAACCTTATATAGATTACTTCTTTTTCTACCTCTTTAAGTAATGAAGGTAAATTATTAGGATCTGTTTTATCGTCTATGACTGGTATATATTTACAAGTATATGTATTAATTACTTCATGGTTTACTCTTTGCCCCAGATGTATTTCCATGCATTTGCATATACCTTGTAGTGTTACTGAATAAGTTATATAGCCAAGATCTATAAAAACTCCAGAAATACCGTTTAATAACTTTTCTAAACATATTGTCTCTATAGTTTTAGAGACATCATTTCTTGACAAATTATCTTTATTTAATCCAAGCCTATGTAGGTAATCATATAAATAAACATAATGATCATTTAGCGTGGGTAAAGCAATATAATTACTCGCCTCTATCACTTCATCATAGGAATAATCATTACATTCACCAATACACTTAACTCTATCATTGAATGCGACATCTATATTTTCGATAAAATATTGTCCATCAATATATCTTCTTACATTCTTTATTAATGTGACTCCCAATTTATTCCACTCCACTATCATCATGGAAATTATCCTACTAATAAAGAATTACCTTAATTCATGTTTAAATATTAGACATCTATATCAATAAATATTGATGGCTTAATTATATGACTTAATGACTCAAGAGGTGATCATAAACGGAAATTGATGATGTTGTAGACGTTATTATCTCTTCAGAGTTTTTAATAGCTTTTACTGGAGCAGGAATTTCTGCAGAAAGTGGTATACCAACGTTTCGTGGTAAGAATGGATTATGGAGTAAGTATAGGCCTGAAGAACTAGCTACTCCTGAGGCATTTAATAGAGATCCTATACTTGTATGGAAATGGTATAGATGGAGAATGGAAATAGTGTTTAAAGCTAAGCCTAATCCTGCTCATAAAGCTTTGGCTAAATTAGAATCTATGGGTATACTTAAATGTGTCATTACTCAAAATACTGACGGTCTTCATAGATTAGCTGGATCGAAATGTATAATAGAGCTTCATGGATCTCTAAGGAGAGCGAGATGCATGGAATGCAACTATAAAATAGAGTATAAAGAACCGCCAAAGGATATACCTCCTAAATGTCCTATATGTAATTCGATCATGAGGCCCGATGTAGTATGGTTCGGCGAACCATTACCTGAAAAAGAGTGGTATAGAGCTATCAAATATGCTAGTAGAGCAGATACTATACTCGTTATTGGAACTAGCGGAACAGTATATCCTGCAGCCTATATACCATTTATCGTTAAAGAACATGGTGGATTAGTGATTGAAATAAATGTAGAAGATACAGGGATAACACCTATAGCAGATTATAAGCTTAAAGGTAAAGCAGGAGAGATCATGGATTTAGTATTAAGATCGGTAGAAAATAAACTGAGGTAATTTATTTATATTTAATATATATGCAGTCATTACAGATCTTTAAAACAATGCCTTCTAAAGGATTCCTTGGAGGATCAGGTAAATCAGGTAATGGTTTTTCAGAACCTACATATATCCATTTAATTTTACTTGTATTACCTTTTCTACAAATATATTTTAATTTATACCAATATCTACCATAGTATACATATTTGATCTTTTTACCGCCACTATACTTTATGACCACGTGATAAGGCTTAAGATAAAATCCGTATTTCTTGATTAATGAATTGTATGCATATAGCTTATTCTTATATTCATCAATCAATTTTTTAAATGCATTATATTCATCGATACTTATTTTCTTAAAATTCATGGTACTCAGTCCATGGGAGTATCATCATATATCAGTAGACCCTTTCACATCATCAATTTAGAATTTACAGAAGAAGATTATATATCTATATTACAATTATTTTCTTAGTCTCTCTAATGTAACTCCCTGAGAGATCGGTGAAACTGGTATTATTCTATGTGCTAATGGTGAGATCGCTCTAATTACATGATTTAATTTTGTTCTATCGATTAAAATAATAACCGATCCGCCCATTCCAGCACCTGTAATTTTAGCTGCTAAAGCACCAGACATTATAGACCTATGTACTATGGATTCAATTTCATATATTGATATGCCGAGACTTGCTAATAATCCATGATTTATATTCATAAGCTCTGCTATACATTCAATATTTCCATTCCTAAGACACTTCATAGCTTTTCTTACAATTTTCTCAGCAGCTGTATAAATGTACTTCATTATGTCCTCATTTCTTTGATACCTCTCAAGCACCATTTTAACTACTTTACCAGTATTCCTAGGCACTCCAGTATCCGCTATTAGTAAGAGGTATTTCTTAGGCCATCTAACCCTTATCCTACGGATTCTTCCTTTTTGATAAACTAGAAAGCCTCCGTAAGATGCAATAGTATTATCTATACCACTTGGCTTGGCATGAACTATTTTCTCGGCTTCATAAGCGACTCTTGAAATAAGTTCTCTATTAAAACTAATATTATGATAAGCTAGAAAGGCTGCTGTGAAAGCTACGGCTGTAGAAGCGGATGATCCTAAGCCAGAGGCTATTGGTATAGAGGATTTTATCACTGCGTGAAAAGGCTTCAATTTATTGACTATATTTTTGCTTAAGCAATAGTCAATTATTTGTCTAAATTGAATTAATTCTTTAGGGATATCTTTACCATAAACATATTTAACACCTAGATCCTTAGATTCTATAATAATTTTATCATTCACTGAATCACTTATACATACTCTAGCTTTGAGATTAATAGAACTAGCTATAGCGGGTTTTCCAAGTACAACGAAATGTTCCCCGAACCAGATTATCTTAGCAGGTGCAGATGCACATATCTTCATATTACGTCTCCTCATTAAGTATACATTTTATAATAATTATAGTAAAATTCTCTATTTACATCTAGTATGTTT
>CAZITZ010000001.1:45240-48838 GCA_964542295.1 uncultured Desulfurococcaceae archaeon | reverse complement strand
TGCAAGATTATATGCTAATGAAGAGGGTATAATACCTGCTAATGGACCTTTAGGGGTTAAGGTCGTAGCAACAAATCTCTTATTAGAACAACCAGATATACCGCTTATTTGGCGTGGGCCATTAAAGTCTAGAGCTATACTTGAATTCTTATCAAAAGTCGTTTGGAGTGAACTAGATTACTTAGTTATTGATTTACCTCCTGGTACAGGTGATGAGGCAATAACCATTGTACAGACAATAACCGATCTCGATGGAGCAATAATAGTTACTGCACCAAGTATATTATCAGAAACTGTTGTAGCTAAAGCCATTAACTTTGTTGTAAAGAATAGAATACCTCTATTAGGCATTGTTGAGAATATGAGTTATTTCAAATGTCCAAAATGTGGTTCTATATACTACTTACTTGGGAAAAGTACAGGTGAAGAATTAGCAAGGAAATTCAATACTAATCTCCTAGTACGTATTCCCCTAGACCCTCTTATTGGTGAAGCTATTGATAATGGTATGCCTTATCTATTGGAATATCCTGATGGTGAAGCAGCAAAAGCGATCTATGAATTAGCTAATAAAATAATTAACTCTATAGGCAAGAAGAACAATCAAATGAATTATAGTCTGAAATAGTTTTTACATCAGGCATTTTTCTAAAACTATTTCCTAGTTTAAAAATAGTTATTTTCATAGTAATACAATGAAAAATATATTACTAGTCATTAATATAGACTTTATTGTTGGAATATAAATTGGATAACAAAATAAGGTTTTGGGTAGGGATATACAATGAGTAATCAGGATAGGGAACCAACATGGCTAGTACTTAAGAAAGCGGCAATAGAACTTACAAGAAAAGGATTAAAGACATTTACACGTAGAGAACTTATTACATATGCAAAGAAATATGTAGACCCAGATAGGCCTACATCAATACTTGATTTTGAAGTAGATTTAGTAACTGTTAATGGTAGTAGTAAAGACAAATATCGTGATCCAGAAAAGCTATTTCTATTTAGAATTGGCCGTGGCAAGTATACAGTATATGATCCAGAGTTTCATGGACCAATAGATAAGTATCTCGAAATAATGACAAAGTATCCAGCACGTAGAATAGTTGTAAAGAGTATTGCTGATGAACTTAGAGCTAGAGGCTATCAGGTCAACGAAGTTAAAGGCGTTACTCGAGCTACAGCCCCTGACCTTATAGCTAAACGAGATAATGAAAGAGTAGGTGTCTGGATAATCGACCCTATAGGCGATCAGAGGGCTCAAATGAGGACTCTCGCCTATAGCCTAGGATCAGCCATTGTTGAAAGTAAAAACTATTCCTGGACTCTCGTACTCATTCCACCATCGCTACTGACACAGTTACCATCAAATATACGTAGCGTCCTAGAGAAAATTAGGGTTAAAGTAGCTGTTATAAAGGAAGAAAGGAGGTATACTATTAAACTATGAAGATTAGACTTCCTCCACCTATAGAAACAAGTTATCCATTATACCAAGTTATTCTAAAAAGGCGTAGCCGTAGATCATGGACTAATAGAGCTGTTGAACTTGAAAAAATATCAACAATACTATGGGCTGCACAAGGCATTACAGAACATAGAAAAGGATTTAGGGCGGCTCCAAGTGCTGGTGCAACATTCCCATTAGAAACTTATCTTGTCGTAAGAAACGTCCTTGGACTTGAACAAGGGATCTATCACTATATACCCTATAATCATGAGCTAGAACTTCTTAAAAAAGGAGACTATAGTAAGGAGCTTGAAATGGCATGTCTTGGACAGTCATGGGTAGGTAGTGCAGCTGCTAATATTGTCTTAACAGCTGTTTTTAAGCGTACTACAAGTTACTATGGTAGGCGGGGAATAGGTTATGTATATATTGAGGTTGGACATGCTGGACAGAATATATACTTAATGGCCGAAGCATTAGATCTTGGAACAGTTGCTATAGGGGCCTTTTATGATGAAGAAGTCGCTAGAATAATAGGAGTTGATATCAATAGAGAAAGACCATTATACGTAATGCCTATAGGGTATCCTAGGTGATAAAGAGATTTGTATGAATGCGTAAAGTGTGGTTTCTATAGTCTTAAACCATTAATTCGGTGTCCTAAATGCAATTCCATTATTCATTATAAGCATGGATTTAAGTGGATCATTGATGGTAAACATCCTGGTATTTGGAAGTTTAGAGAACAATTACCAAGATTTAAGATCATGAATAGCTTGAATGAAGGATTTACTCCACTAATAAAATCTAGTAGACTATCTAAGGAATTAGGTATTCATAACCTTTATTTTAAGGATGAAGGTAGGAATCCAACAGGCAGCTTCCGAGATCGTGTTGCCGCATTACTTACGAGCCACGCATATAGTCTTGGATTTAAGAAACTTATATGTGCTACTGATGGTAACACTGGTGCTTCGTTAGCAGCTTATTCTTCTAGACTTGGATTGAGAGTTAAGGCAATAGTGCCTAGAGGTAGTGATTGGGGTAAGATAATACTAATGAGGAGCTTCGGTGCAGAAGTTATAGAACATGGTGAAAGCCTTGATGATGTATATTCATTAGCTGACAAGATATCCTTAGAAGAGAACTTATACAATGCAACTAGCGAATCCAATGCATTAAGTATAGAGGCACTTAAAACTATATCATACGAGATCTATATTGATTTGGAGAAAGTACCAGATTACATATTCATCCCTATAGGTTCAGGCCTAACTCTTTACTCCATATTCCATGGATTTATAGAGCTTCTAGAACATGGAATAATAGAACGTTTACCTAAGCTAATAGGAGTTGAAACTTGTTGGAATCCAAAAATCAGTAAAGCCATGAGATTAGAGGCTAGGCTTTGTAGTATGAAGCCAGTTATTGGATTAGCCTATAAATATCCTCCTCTAGAACGAGAAGTAATACAAGCAATTAAACAAACAAATGGATTCCCAATTATTGTTGACTGGAAGAATATAATGTTTGCTGGAGAACTACTAGCTAAGTATGAGGGATTATTTGTAGAACCTGCTGCTGCATCTGCTCTTGCAGGCTATGTAAAGGCTGTAAGAGAAGAGTTTGTAGAGAAAGATAGTACTTCAATAATACTACTTACTGGCCATGGACTGAAAGCCATTGAATCCTATAGCAGTAGAAGAATTAAGGCAAAAGGCCTACCAAAGAAGGTATTTGGTGGAGATACTAAACTTGAGATCATAAGGCTACTTTATAGAGTGGGTGAGTTACATGGATATAGTATTTGGAAGGAACTTGGAATAAAAATTAGTGTTCAAGCTGTTTATCAACATCTTAATGAGCTTGAAAAGAAAGGTATACTAGTATCAAGGATTGTCGGAGGAAAGAAATACTATAGCTTATCTAATAAGGGATTGAGAATAGCTAATCTACTTGATGAACTTTATGAACTATTAAGAAGCTGATATAAAGGATAAACTTTATATAAAGTTTAAACTTTATATTGTTTAAACGGTGAAAGAGTTGTCAGAATTAGTTACTAAAAGAATAGAGCTCATAAGGAGAGCTGTCTATACAGCAGTATTTACAGCACTAGTTTTTGCAGCAACTTCATTCATA
>CAZITZ010000001.1:39920-45140 GCA_964542295.1 uncultured Desulfurococcaceae archaeon | reverse complement strand
AGCTGTCTATACAGCAGTATTTACAGCACTAGTTTTTGCAGCAACTTCATTCATAATAGTATATACACCAGCTACAAGAGGATTCTTTAACCTAGGAGAAACAATGGTATATACTACTGCACTACTAACACTAGATCCATACATAGCCTTTATAGCCGGGGGACTGGGTTCAGCTCTTGCAGATATTTATCTTGGATATGCACACTATGCTATGGGCACATTCATCATTAAAGGCATTGAAGGATTGCTCGTTGTTTTATTAGCAAGACTATTTAGAAAAGCCATGACTAAATGGAAAGTATTCCTGGTTCTAATGAATCTTGTCATATCAGTACTTATACTAGTATACGGAGTTTATCTATACAGTGGTGTAACATATCTCGAGATCTATGGCAATACCATTGAATTGCATGTGCCTATTTACTTCTGGGTTTTTCTAGCAACAGCACTAGCACTAATTATACCATGGCTAGGACTTAGAGTCGATCCATCAACAGGATTTGATGCTCTGGCATTGCTAATTTCTGGATTGGAAATGGTTACAGGCTATTTCTTGTATCAAGTGCTTTATCTCTATTACGATGTTTATGTGGCAGCAACGGAAATGCCTGTTAATATAGGCCAGGCAGTTATAGGATTAATTGTTGCATTGCCATTAGCTAAAACATTACGTGGTATGGGAGTAGAATTTGGCAGATAAGAGTAGCGTAATCATTGAAGCTAGAAACCTATATGTAGGCTATGATAAAGGTGAATGGATACTTGAAAATATTAATTTAAAAATACATACTGGTGAAACAATACTTTTTATAGGAAAGAATGGAACTGGTAAGACAACTCTCATAAGAGCCTTTTCAACTCTAATTCCTTATCTATATCATGGACTTATTAGAGGCAAACTAAAAGTTTGTGGTTACAATCCATTAACTGATCCAATAAATGTCTTAAAATGTATTGGCTACGTAGGTCATGAGCCTGAAGCACAGATTTTAACTACGGATGTAGATACAGAGCTTGAATTTTCATTATCATTAGCTGGAATTCAAAGTAGAGAGGAAATAGAGAAACGAATAAGAGATTCACTTAAACTCGTTAATGCTAACAATATTATTGGTAAAAGTACTATTGAATTAAGTGGTGGTGAAACAGCAAAACTTGTATTAGCATCAAATATAGTTAAAAAACCAAAGATATTATTGTTAGATGAACCAACAGCTTTCCTAGATAATGAATCTACAAAAGTATTTCTAGAAACACTCAGGATTCTCAAGTCATACAAGTATACACTAATTATAGCTACTCATAGATTTAAACAATACATTGATCTAGCAGACCGTATATTATTATTTAAAGATAAAAAAGTATATGAAGTTCCAAAGAAAAACTTACTGTATTCCATTACACCTCAAAAAAGTATTAGTGAAAAAATAATACACGTAAAAGTTTCAGAACCACTAATCGTAGCATATGATGCTTGGTTTAGATATCCTAGGATAAGAAGATGGATTCTTAAAAGTATAAACATATCCTTCAAAAAGAATGGAATAATAATAATAGAAGGACCTAATGGAAGTGGAAAAACTACATTATTAAAATTATTATCTGGATTATATAAGCCGATAAAAGGTAAAGTTTTAATTAAAAGTAAACCCATATATCTCCCTCAAGATCCACGTATCTTCTTTACATATGAAAACCTATATATGGAGCTTAAAGCTCGAGGAATTAATCCCAGCAATAAAATTCTTGATACCATGGGTTTAAGAAAATATCTACATACACCAATACATAAGCTTAGTTATGGTCTAATGAGAAAGGCTTCATTAATTATAGGGTTACTGGGAGGATATAATCCTTTATACCTTGATGAACCCACTGCAGGAATAGATAGCGATTCATTACAAGAACTATTATCTATATTAAGAGTTTTGAAAAGAAATAGATGCCTAGTCATAGCTAGTCATGATGAGGAAATGATTACGCGTTTAGAACAAGATGTTATTATAAGATACTATTTAAGAGACGGATCTTTAGGTGTCGAACATGCTTAAATTCTTATTTAGAGAAATATATTCATCAACAATTTCTTGGAATAGATCGTTTGATAGAGTTCATATATTTATAAAGATCTCTTACTTAATAATAATTATTCTTTTAGCAGCAATTATTAATGATGTAATACCTATGGCCTTCTTACTAGTATATGCTATTATAATTTCCATCATAACCAGAGATCATGAGATAGCCATACATTCCTATAAGGCTCCAATACTACCCTTACTAATGATCTCATTATTAACACTATTATTTACTGGTAACTATTTTTTATCACTATTAATTGGTTTAAGGATATTGGCTATAGCTTCAACTATATTGTCATTCTTCGCATCAACAGATCCCATATATTTATCATATATATTTGAAAAACTACATCTGCCTAAATGGACAATAATATCAACACTACTTACATGGAGGCTTATCCCCATGTCTATGAAGATACTTGACGAATCTTATAGTATTGCCAAGCTTAAAGGAGATCCATTATGGAGAAGCCTTGTATCAGCGACTGCAACACTATATATAAAATCAGGTCATTTAGTAGAAGCACTTTATATATATGGAACAGAAATAGAGAAAGCATCTTTAAGACCGTTAGTCAAGAAATACAATATACAAAATACAATATTGTATTCTATACTCAATTCTATCTTAATAATTATAGTAATAGCTTTACTTATTTGGAGTTGACAATTCATTTAAGAGCTTCTCCTGAGCAATAGCACGTGCTTCAGCAAGTATTTTTTCAGCTTCACTACTTGTTGTTACACTATAGTTATTAATCATAACCGCTTCAGCCATAGATGTATCTGCAACTTCTCTTATACCAACCTCTATTTCATGTAATGCTAATGCAAATTCTGGAATAGTTGATTCAGGTAATTTCTTCAAAATACCAATAATCTCCAAGATCTCTTTAGCATCTTTATCAAATCTTTTCATTTCAATATTTAATTCAAGTGTAAGACTTAGCTTTTCTAATACAAGCTTTATATAGTATATACGCTCTAGAAATCCCTTAAGTCTTTCCGCCTCTTCGATATATTTTCGTGCTAGAAAACTATTACCCATCTCCTCTAATTGAAAAGCTTTCTCAAGTAAGTATTGTCTTCTACTTGATATTCTAGATGATAATGCCTCCATCCTAGATAATGCCCGTCTAACGCTGGCTAAGGAATATAACATAGCCCTAAGAGGGTCTTTCCTCTTCTTTCTGAACAACAACTTCTCTATACACCATAGTCAATATTGTTTTTACTAGAGTTTTTAAAGATGGAAATAAAATAATTTATAAACTGTATCACTGTTTTAGACCACTAAAATCAACTTTGTATATAAAGATCACTACCTGTAGATTCTTATAATTCTGGAAAGGCCTATGTATTATCTTGTATGGTTTTATATATTTCATGCTTGCAATATTGATCTCATTAGGTTGATCTCCAAATAATGCTATGTTCTGATAATTTGTAGTTATTTCTCTTGTAATATTTAAGTCGCTAACATACCTTCTATATACTGGTTCAACACTTGTCTCCTGGCCCGTCCACCATTGAAATATGTATCTAGTAACATTCATTTGAGAAATATTTCCTAGTAAATTCATGTTTTCCTGAATATTAAGGTAGAGTATTCCATCAACCATCATCCTATATATTAGAGGTAGATCTTTTGGTTTATCGAATCGAGGTGAAATTAGTAGATCCGCTTCACTAAATTTATATAGATATAAATACTTACTAGCATCCCTCCTTCCGATCCTGATCATCCATATACTCTTCGGAATATCAATTCTACCAGCCATCCTTAATTGACCCGGTGGAAAGTATGGTCTCACAATATAAGTATTATTCTGAAATGGTATGAACATGAAGACGTCGAAGACTAAAATATATGTTTCATCTGGAGCATGAAGCTTGTTCCTAAGTATATCCAATACCTCTTTTTCATCAAAGCTTGTAAGCACTTTAGCGAGCAAATTAATTTGAGAACCATTAAACGTTGCACCATCAGCCAATGTAGCTCTACCAGTATTCACTGTAATCCAGTATCCATAATCCCACCAAGTAACGAACAATGCATCTTTACTAGTACTATTTCTAATAAACTCTATAGTCTCATACCACGCATCATTAGGACCTATGCCGGAGCCAGCTGTAAATATTGATGGTAGCATGTATTTGTGCTCATCAATAAATCTAGCTGTAGCAATAGATGATGATATGACTACTATGATTAAGAAGAATAAAGCAAATATTCTCGTTCCAATACCTTTTTCACGTATTGTTACAACAGTTTTGCTTCTCTTACGCTTTTTAGTCTTCACAAGCTTCTTCTCAGGTAGTAATTTCGTTAATAAGAAGCTTATGAAAGCCGCTATGGTAACTACTCCGAAAGTAGCTGCAGCTGCCTCAAAATATGTAGCATTCATGTATGCATAGAAGGCTATAAGGAATATTACCGATATCAACAGATGATCATGTCTACCCTTGTAGAATAAATATAATGCTCCAAGTATTGATAAGAAGAATCCTATATATCCCCATGAATATAGTACCCCTATTAATCCATGAGCCCTAAAAGCTGGTTGATGCTCCTCTATACTTTCTACAAGCGGAGGTAAATGGACAAAACCTCTCAATGGCGGAGGGGTAACTGCATATAATAGTCTACCGCCAAACCTTATATAACCAAATCCTATACCTACAATAACAAGTATTCCTACGAATAATAGTATGCCGAAATATGTAGCTTTAGTAAATATTCTTTTCTTAACCTTGAAGTACCAGTATGTAATTGGCAATAAATATGCTAGGATAGCTAATACGCCGAGACCTTTAAAGGTAAAGGGATATATGCCTAGTACTTTTAAACTAGTTGGGGCAATGGATACGAATACTATACTTGATAACGTTATTATTAAATTGTATAAGATAAACTCTAACTTCACTTCTTCTTTAGATACTAGAGGATATAGTATGATGAATCCTGATAATGCTACGAATAGATATTGGAATCCTCCCCAAAACCATCCAACCATAGCCATTGATAGTCCTGCTAGTAACGAATACATTATTTTCTTTTTAGGCTCCGCATAAGGTGTCTTGATCATTTTTGAATAGAAGTAGATAAAGAGGAATGCAAAAGGTAGTGCAGCACCCT
>CAZITZ010000001.1:11723-39820 GCA_964542295.1 uncultured Desulfurococcaceae archaeon | reverse complement strand
ATCATTTTTGAATAGAAGTAGATAAAGAGGAATGCAAAAGGTAGTGCAGCACCCTCCTTTTCAGTAAATGAAACCATAGTTCTATCAGCAGCTGCCGGTAATACAGCGTATATTATTGCTGCAGCTAAACCAGCAAGTTCACTGCCATCCATTAACTCTTTTACTGCTAAATACACGAATATAACTGTTATAGTTGCATAGAATAAAGGCTGTAGGGCAATCCAGTCTTTAAGTGTTAATCCGAAATTCTGCACAATAGGGTATGTTAATGCAGAAAATACTGGTATACCAGGGTATGTCGTCATAGTAATATCTCTTCCCCATGGATACCAGAATTTTCTAATTAAAGGTCCAGCAACAGGATCCGTTGGTTTTAGAGTCCACCATGAAAGTATGCCATGGTGATAAGTATAATTTGCAACCCAATACTCGATCCATGGATCGTTACCTTGTAACTCTAATGCATATTCTGGACCATATTTTGCCGCAATCTCTAATGCCGGGACAGATCTTAGGTATAATGCGAATGCTATAGCAAATACTATAATAACAATTTTTATAATAGTTTTGATCTTCTTTCTCTTCTCTAATTCCAATGCTGCCTTGTCAAGATATTTAAACACTATGGACATATATATCATTCCCCAAATTATATGGAATTAAAGATTACGAGCCAGTATCTAATGTTTTAAACAATTAAATACCTATTAAAAATATATTCCTCTATATGATCTCATGGTATTAATAATGCTAGTATGGCTTTCTGAGCATGAAGACGATTCTCAGCCTGATCCCATACGACGCTCCACTTACCATCAATAACGTCATCAGTAACCTCTTGGCCTCTATGAGCAGGGAGGCAGTGCATGAAAATAGCGTTAGGCTTAGCATATTTCATAAGCTCTACATTAACTTGATAGGGGCTTAGATCCCGTATCTTTTTATCGGCAACTTTTTCTTGGCCCATGCTAACCCATACATCTGTATAAACAACATCTGCATCTTTAATAGCTTCGATCGGATCCCTTTCTATTTCATAAGACGCGTTAGTTTCAACAGATATTTCATCAAATCTCTTCAATACCCGTGGATCAGGATCGTATCCCTTGGGAGACGATATAACTAATTTTGCTCCAATAACCCCTAGGCCTAACAACAAACTGTGAAGTACATTATCCCTTCCATCACCTATGAAGACTATTTTTAGTCTCCTTGGATCACCTTTTTTCTCCATGACCGTATATATATCGGCTAGGGCTTGTGCAGGATGAAGTAGATCGCTTAGGCCGTTTATAACAGGCTTATTGCTATACTGAGCTAGTTCCTCTAGTTTACTATGCTCATAAACGCGTGCCATTATTCCATCAACATATCTTGACAGGACTCTCGCTGTATCAGCTATGGTCTCACCCCGTCCAAGCTGCAGATCTCTCCAGCTTAGATATAAAGCATAGCCTCCAAGTTGTTTCATAGCTATTTCAAAACTAACCCTTGTACGTGTACTCGGTTTCTCAAATATCATTGCAAGAGATCTACCATGTAGTATGGGTATAACTCTTTCGCCAGAATAGAATCTCTCTTTAAACATCCTAGTAGTGTCTAGCATAAATAATAATTCCTCTCGAGTATAATCAGCTAATGTTAAGAAGTCCTTACCCTTCAAGCTCTTAACCATAGGTAGACACCACATAAAGATATATAGGGTACTCATTTATAGCATTCACGTACTACGTAGACATAGCGATTAAATTCTCTACTCCTATACCTTATCCTAAGAACTATCATATACGGTATTTTATTCCTCACAGAAAAATTAATCAGTGTATTATCCCTTATTTCACGTTCAATATCTAACTTGTATCCTCCAATCATCACATAAACGAGGTAAATAGATTCATTTCCTTGATACGTCATGTTTATATACAATGTATTATTACACAAGTAAGCAATAACATCAAGATCGGGGCTCCTCCATAAAGAAATACTACTGGATTGATAAGATGGTTGTATAATCCTTGGTATAAACATTGAAAGAAGTATTAATAGAGCAAATAAAGGTATAACGATATATGGTTTCATAAAAAATCCTCCATTATCTTTTTTCGAAAACGCAGTCAATACTTAACCCTAGAAATATATGAGACGTATATAAAAGATTAAATATAGAATTAGACTATATGGTGGTATTATTTGGAAGTAGATCCATTGACTGAGAGATTCTGCAAAGCAATTGAGGAAGTGAGAGCAATAACTAGTTATAAGGGAGGAGTTAGACCTACTTTTCATCCAGGACATGTCATAAAAGCATTGTTTTATCTAATGGATAATGGTCCTGCGGGGAGGAAAGTATTAAGTAAGGAGCTAGATCTTGGAGAAACGAGTGTTAGGAGTCTATTCAAAAGGCTTAAACATAATGGGTTTATAGAAATAGATAGAGTTGCAGGAGCTTATTTAACAGATAGGGGTAGAGAATTAAGTAAAGCTTTGCGTGAAATTATAGACTTATATAAAGATATTAAATTATTTAATTGGAATAACCCAGTTCTAATAATTATAAGCATGATGCCGCCGAGGAATACTCCAGTTCTAATAATTAGGGATAAAGCTATATCAATTAATGCAGATGCAGCATTAATTGCATTTATTGAAAATAATGAGCTACGAATACCGGGATTACCTGTCTCTAGTACAGAACATCATATTATTGAAGAAGTCATAGAGAAAATTAAAGATAAAAGATGTATTAACAACTGTACGATAATCTACGCCAGTCTTAGAAATACACCATTAGAAATAGAAGGTCTATATTTAGGATATTCTATTGCTAAGTTTTATTGTCAAAGAATAAAATATTGTTAGATATTTAGTACTCTCTATTTTTCCTTCATATACTTAGTAATCATAGAAATGGCTTAATATTGTTAATTAAGCTCCTATACTTTAGTATAATGCTGTTCTAAAACCAGTATAGGAATAATAAAATAATTGATAATGTAAATAATAGTGCCCAATTAATTGGTTTCCAAGATATAATTTTACTACCATCTAAAGGAGGAACTGGTAATAAATTAAAGAATGCAATCCATGCATTAACAATTATTAGATATAAAAGAAATATATTTAGATACTGATTCGTTCTTAATAATGCAACTGTATTAAGTAGTACTATACCGATCAAAGCTATAACTAAGTTAGTTAAAGGACCTGCTATTGCAGATACTCCCTCAATTCTTTTCCTTGTAATTGGATCATAGTAGTGACTAGATATGAGTACATAGCCTGGAATAATTATCTTAAATGGTATAAATGGTATAGCCGTAGCTAAGGTTAGCATTAGTCCAAATGGATCTAGTACGAATCTACTAAAACAACCCATTTTCCTAGCTATATATCTATGCATAAGTTCATGTGGAAGAAATGCTAGTGAAACCGATGCGGCTACTATGGGGAAGAATATTATTGGGCCAAAAACAAGATATCTAGAACCAACTGTTAAGGATATAGCGGTTAAAGCTATTATAAATGCAATTGGTTCCCTAAGAGTTACTATACGGGTTAAAGCCATAGGCTAGACCTCTAAATCCTATTATTATCTTTAATTTACATGATATTTTGAGGAGATATTTAAATTGTAGTAGATATAAACATTGGAATAGTCCATGAATATAGGGTACTGGGGTATCATAGATGCTTACTGATGTCAAAAGATGTTTAGTTATAGCTCGCTTCCAACCACTCCATTACGGCCATTACCATGTTATTAAATGGGCCTTGGAGAATTTCGACGAAGTAATCATAGTTATTGGAATGGCTAGTCAAAGCCATACACCAGAAAATCCATTTACAGCTGGAGAACGTATATTAATGGTTAGAGAAACTCTTAAATGGGCTAAACTACCGCTTGATCGTGTGATAACAATTACCTTACCTACAATGGAGGTTAGCCGTGTAGCTGTTCACTATGTAAAACTATATTCTCCTCCATTCAACTGCGTACTCACGCTCAATCCCATAGTCGCCAGGATATTTCATGAAGAAGGCTATGAAGTTAAGGAGCCGCCCTTAGTTAATAGAAAGGAATATAGAGGCTCATTTATCAGAAAGCTAATGGTTGATAATGATCCTAGATGGAAAGAATATGTTCCTCCCCCCGTAGCTAAAATAATAGATGAAATAGATGGTGTATCTAGAGTTAAGATGCTATATATGGAGAAGATACCAGGATATTATCCAGTGTGAAGAAAATTGGTTTTTCGATTTAAATGCATATATACGGGAATATGTTGCAAAGCCTCACCCATAACTCTACAATCATTTGAAGTTATAATTATTAGATCCCTTAGTAAAGCATTTAATATAGAGATACATACAAAGCCTGGATACATTGTGTGGGATAGAATAGGTAATCATTATCTTGCAATATCGTATATACTGGGACTAAATAAGGATGGGAGATGTCCTTTCTTAAGAAAAGATAATAGATGCATTATACATGATATATATAAACCACTGATCTGTAGAAGCTATCCATATGTTCCAAGAGAGGTTAGATATTTATTTATAGAAAGACTGAAGCTTATAGTACCTAAGGTTGAATATGGCTTATCAGCTAAATGTCCAGTAATAGAAAAACACAAGTACTTAATAGATAAATACATGGATATTGATCCTTACTTTGTATCTAAATACATGCCAAACGAGTATAGAGCAGCTCTTGAAGCTGAAAGTAAAAGAACAATTATATTAAATCTATTATCTAGCTTATGGCGTAGAGGATTAATCGATTTAACAACAATTAATGAAATACCTTCCAATGTAAGAATTATTAATGTATATAATTTCCTACAAAAGTACTATCCTAATCTTCCATATGTCCTTGGTATTGAAGAGATCTTTAGAAGGATCAAGGAACTGTAATATGAATTCCCTTAATCGTCTGAGAACACGGACATTCTAGACAAGGGATTTGTTTTATAAATACTTTATTAACATACTACATTATGCATATAGTGGTCGACGGCATTAGTAGGGATGAAGATAATGATATATGGTGAAAAACTTTTCAAAAAACTAATGATCATGTCCAAACTTATTGATAAGAATGAGTGGAGTATTCGAGATCTATCATGGGACATAGGTTTAGATATAGATCTTGTAAAGAAATTGTTGAAGGAACTTAAGAGAAATTATTTACTTGAACTATCTCCAGGAAAAGTTGTATGGAACCCCTCTGATAATCCTTCAACTATTAAGCCGTGGGGCTGGAGACTTATACATAAACTTGTGTTAGGCTCTACACAGATATCTGCTAGAGGATATGGGCCATGGAGTATAATTATTGCTGAATATCTTGTATCAGCTTATGGCAGACATAAGAAGACTTGGAAGACAGGGCTTGGAGGATTATGGTTAACAATAACAGTCTCTTTAAAACCTGAACAAGCTGTATATGTACCAATAGCTATA
Source organism: uncultured Desulfurococcaceae archaeon (assembly GCA_964542295.1). Lineage (GTDB taxonomy): Archaea > Thermoproteota > Thermoprotei_A > Sulfolobales > Desulfurococcaceae > CAZHDB01. The sequence continues at coordinate 34,354 of CAZITZ010000001.1, read as the reverse complement.
CCTATAATGCTCGTTAGAATCTTCGATTCACTATATAATATAGAAGCTCGTATTAAGTGGCCTAATGACATAGTTATAAATGGTAAAAAGCTTGCAGGAGTATTAATAGAAGCTTCTGCCTTTCCAAATTACTTCCTAACATACATAGGGCTTGGAATAAATGTTAATAATGATCCTCCTGTAGGAGAAGCTGTATCACTTAAGAAATTTGTTGGTTTAACTCCGAGAAATAGATTATTAGCTACAATAATTGGCTGGATGTCTAAGATTAAGAAAATTGTTGAAGAACCTGAAGATCTTATGGAGAATTATATTAAATACCTTGATACACTTAACAAATGGGTCATTGCAGAAACACCGACGGGTACTATTGAAGGATTGGCGGTTGATGTAGAAAGTAATGGTGCATTAGTAGTATTAACAAGTGATGGTAAACAACATGTTTTAGAACCAAGTAATGTATATAGGTTAAGAATGAAGGAATGATCATGTAGGAACAACTCTTTTATCTCTATTTACTAAGAAATATCTCATGGTGAGTATTCTTGGTTAAGAAAAAATGTAGTGTTGAAGGGTGCGATAAACAAGCAGTTACAGAGATTGGATATAATAGAGCTAAATTACTTGAGGATAAAGGGTTTAAACTCAAGGTATATCATGCACATCCGCCACGGAAACCAGGTATAGTATACTTATGTGAAACTCATTATAAGTTATGGAAAAAACTAACTAAGAAAGAATCTATGATAGAAAAAATGCTTCAAAAGGGGATGTAGCGGGAAATTTGAAGACCGATCCAATACTTAGAGAATTCCATGAACTACTTCTTAATCGATATGGAAACCAAGTTAAGATTATACATATGAGAAAGGAGGAAATAGGAGAGCCAGAGCCGGGACCGTTTATAGAAGACCTTGATATACCTGAGTTTCTAATACATAATCTCTTATCAAAAGGCATTAAGAGATTGTATAAGTTTCAATGGGAAGCAATTAAATATATACTTGATGGATATAATACTGTGATAGCATCTGGTACAGGAACTGGGAAGACAGAGGCTTTCCTAATACCGTTAATAACCAAAGGCATAAATAGTAGTAGAAATCCAAATTCATTATTATTATATCCAACTAAAGCGCTTGCACGAGATCAATTAAAAAGAATTAATGAGATTACAGGGTTTGGATACGTTACAACTGCTGTATATGACGGGGATACACCCAGAAAGGAAAGGAAGAAAATATCTTCTAATCCACCTCATATACTAATATCGAACCCTGATATGATTCATGTAGGTCTAGTACTTAGCCCTGCAATCAGAAAAATGGTTAGAAATATTGATTATTTAGTACTTGATGAAATGCATTCATATGAAGGTGCTTTTGGAGCACATGTTAGAGCAACTATTGAAAGAGTAAAGATCTTTCGTAGGAAAGATCTAGTATTCATAGGCTCAAGTGCCACTATAGGTAACCCTGAGAAACATGGAGAGATGTTGTTTGGTGAGAAAGTAAAAGTCGTTCGTGGACCTATTTGGAGAAGAGGAATAGCTTATCATGTTATGATCTCTGCAGGTTATCTTTCTAGATGGAGTGTGTCGGCCTCAGTAGCAGCATTACTATCTAGACTTGGATTAAGAGTACTTGTTTTTGTAGATTCACAGCAGATGGCAGAAGTAATAGCAAGGATTATACGTAGAGGATTTAATGCAGAGTTCCATGTTCACCGCGCTGGTCTTACACCAGAGGAAAGAAGAAGTGTGGAGATTAAATTATCCCGAGGAGAGATCGATGGTGTTGTTGCAACACCTACTCTAGAACTAGGTATAGATATAGGTTATCTCGATGCCGTTGTAATGGTTGCACCTCCTCCTAGCTATGCCAAATATATACAAAGAGCCGGCCGTGCTGGTAGGCGTGGTAGAACAGGCTATGTTTTCATGATCTTAGGTGACGACCCTATTGATTCATATTATGAGAAGAATCCTGAAGAATATTTTACACAAGATATTCCACCCATCTACATAGAGCCTAGTAATGAAGAAGTTCTACGTATCCATGCACTTGCATTACTTTTACAACAGGGTATGGTTAGAAAGGAGCTTGCAAAAAGGATTAGTTGGAAGAAGGCTTTTGATGAAGTTGTTGATGAAGGCTTTGCAGTATCTATTCCTATAGGCTATTTCCCAGTATGGAGAAGAGCTAGAAAAGAATTCTTTAAATATATGACGATCCGTGGTGCTGGACCACAAGTGGCTATTCATGATGAAAATGACAAGGTAATTGGTTTTCGTGAATTGCCCATGGCAGTTCTCGATCTCCATCCATATGCCATTTATTTACATGGCGGTAAAGTTTACCAAAGTATAATGATTGATCCTGATAAGAGAATTGCCAGAGTACGTAGATTGCCTGACGATACACCATTGTATACACGTCCTCTATATACAACTGATCTTATCGACTATGGTATTGTTAGGGAAAGAATAAGTACTAGAGGAATACCTCTAGCATATGCAAGGGTAACAATATCAATTAATGTTGAAGGCTATGCTGTGTATAGTATTTTTGAAAGTAATAGACCTGCAGCTATTGAATATCTTGATAAACCAGTTGTATATACCTATAGAACAAGAGCCCTACTATTAAAATATCCATACAGAAATGAATGGGATTTAATGGATAATGCAGAGGCATTTCATGCCATAGAACATACAATAATATCTGCCGCCAGACCAGTGTGTGGAGCAGGATTAGGTGATTTAGGCGGAATTAGCTATCCTAGTGGCGATATAGTTATATATGATTCTGCCGTGGGCGGCAGTGGATTAGCAAGTCTTTTATTCGATCGCTTTGAGAAGGCAGAGAAATTAGCATATAAAATTATGGAAGACTGCAGATGCGATGATGGTTGTCCTAGATGTATATACAGTCCATATTGCGGTAATAATAACAAGATCTTGTCTAGAAAGAAGGCTCTATATATATTGGGAAGAGTCATTAGTGGTAAAACCCGTATTTATGAAAAACCAGCTGAGTCTAGATATGGTAGTCCAATAGCCTAGTATTAATAAACTATTAAAATATTTGCCAGAATCTGGAAAGAAATAAAATGAACAATTGTAAAACACTAGATTGGGATGACCGGGGCCTCTACTAGATGACCCCTTAAGCGCCGGAGGGGTGTGATTACTTCACGGACCGGGGGACCTTTTTCTTCGAGACAGAGTGATAATTAATATAACAATTATAGTTGTTATAGAAGATATTACTATTATTAATGCTACTATTGTCGGTGATAAGTATGGAGGACTTTGTGCAGGAGGCTGTATAGTTGTTGAACTAGGTGATGTTGTAGGAGATGAAATTGTAGGAGATTGAGTAGGCGTTATTTCAATTTTTGTTTTATTAAGCCTTATAATAGAAATCTCATATATTCTGTTGAAATCAGCTTTAAGGAAATAATCTACTACATGAGTATCATTTGTTTCTAGGACAATCAGCTTTTTCAAATTAATTGATGGAGGCGGATACTCTCTTCCTATAGAATTCAATATTATTGATACACCTTCCGGCATTACAATCATTGATTTATTTATATTACCTAACTTACCATTTATAATATAATATATAGTCTTATTATTATGATCTATTAATATAGAGAATCTTACATTATCTTTGATGTTCACATTCATTATTCTATACCAACTATTTCCAGAGCCAGCCATGAGATACAATGTAGGAGTATTTTCATCGGGATCACATATTATTATAACACCGTAGCTATAACCAGCTCCTTTATCTAATGTATCAAGTGCTATATACACGTAATTGAATATTGATATATTCATTAATTCAAAATCTGCTTCTAATATAGTGTAATTACCAGTTATTGTAATAGCATATTCTTGAGTTGCCCCACTTAAGACTAGGATATTACCCGATATACACATAATTCCTAGAAATAATATTACAAAGATCAATAATGCATATACAGTTTTAACGATGCCCACAACGCTTACCTCTTATATGGATAGAGTCTTATAGATGGTTATAATCTTATTTCCCCAGTAAAATGGTATAAAATTAAATAGATTTAGCTGCTGCAATCCTGCCTTTAATATATTGTTTGTTCTCAACATAATTATTCAGTGATAAAACCTCTATAGCTGTAGAAATGATATTTTCCAATAAATTCTCATCAAGCTCAAGTTCAATACCATTAACACTAATCCTTAACTTCGAACCAGGCATATACACCTGTAGAATTATTGGCTCTATACCTATTTTCCTAAGTTCGCTTTCAATATGATATAATGTTTCAAGTATGTAAGCATCCTCCATTTTGCCATAAGTTATCGTTATTAATACGCGATCTCTAGTCATCGACTGCCACCAAATTATACTCTTACAATACTAGGTCGTTATGGGTTGGTTTTAAGGAAACATAGGTAGGTCATATTCATGTATGTTAACTAATATAGATAATCAATATACTCTAGTATTACCATAAACACTCCCTTATAAGGAGAATTAAATGTTATCAAGAATAATAGGAGGTGGATTATTAAAGTTGGCTGAAGTATTCTTCCGAGCCACAAATTTCATAGATAATATAGAGAGAAGCTATTTGAGAACTTTAGAAGAGCTTAGAGCTAGAGAAGAAGAGATCCTCTCTAGAGATGAGCTAAAACCTAGTGAAATTATAGAATTAATTGGTATAAGAGCCTCTATAAAACTCATAACAGAGGAACTCGGTATACCTTATGATCCAGGTATTGAAGAAATATTCGATATAATGGAGTTAATTAATAGAAAACAGGAAGCCGAGCTGGCTGTCTAATAAAATAATTATATTATTAAGGTCTGCGCCCGCTCTTATAATCTTTAATTCATACCCCCTTCATTGATCAGGGGATCCTATCCCGGATTCCTCTTCATCCCTAACTATCTATGTTTCAACATAGTTTAAAATAGTTAATCTATTTTGAAAGGTATAGGAAATAAATCTTTTAAATTAACTATCTTAGTTTCACCCGACCTTGTACTATGCATAATTACTCTAATTTCATGGTTAAATTCAGCTAATACTTGTCTACAAGCACCGCATGGCGGTATAGGTCTATTATAGTCAGTTACTATAGCAATTGCTATAGGCTTTCTCTCTCCAGCTACTACCATAGCTGCTACAGCACTTCTTTCAGCACAAATAGTTAGACTATAGCTAGAATTCTCAACATTGACTCCATGATATATGTTTCCTTTTTCAGTCAATAATGCAGCGGCTACATGGATTCCACTATAAGGTGCATAACTATTAGTTAGTATCTTTAGAGCCTCATTAAGAAGCATTAGATCCTTATTCAATAAGTTTTCCTCCATACATATCGCCAATGAATACTATAGACTATACTATATGTATTAAATTAAAGAGTATGAGAGTAAAAACAGTATTTATTTAGAAACAACCTTTTCTCCTTCTCTATAGCCTCTCCATAATACTTTCTTGTTAAGTTCAAGAGCTCTTCCACGAAATATCTTCTCCATACCCCTCTCAACAGCCTCTATATCAATATATTTCTGTAGTTCTTTATCAATAGCTAATGCATAGCCTAGGACTAGAGTATTAGCTGTAACAACAAGTCCAGTTTCCTCCTTTGCCATCTCCATAGCATCAACTATATAGAGTTTAGCTCGTTTACGTATTTCATTAATTAAATCCTCTAGAGATGGGTACTTAGATAATGGTGGAGGCCATAGAAAATTATTCATGATAACTAGTGTTTCTCTATTAGCAAATACTATATTACGAGCAGTTTCAAGAGCCTCCATACCAATAATTAGGTTAGCAGCTCCTTTCGGTACTAATGGAGATGCTCCTTTCCCAAGCCTTACATGGACAACAAGTGAACCGCCTCGTTGACTCATACCATGCGTCTCGGCAATAGTTACATCAACACCTTTCTCAATAGCTGCTGCACCAATTACTGCTCCTAGAGTAAGTAAACCTTGACCACCTACACCTACAAGAAGTACATTATACCTAGCCATACGGACTCACCTCCTAAAGCCATGCCTCAATCCAATTCGGACTACCTTCTTCAATAATCTCTATTGCATTAAATGGACAAACTTGAGCACATAAACCACATCCAACACATTGATCTGCTAATATGACGGGTTTCTTAGCATCCTTAGGCACGATTATCGCTGGACACGCAAGTAAGTTTACACAAACCATACAACCTGTACACTTATCCTCAATAATTCCGTATACTGGTAGTTTAATACCCTCTCTCCTAGCTTTACGTACAGTCTGCAATGCACACTTCATACGAGATACTATAGCTACTTGATCCCCTTCTTTGAACTTCTTATAGGCTTCAACAACTTTTTCAATGCTTTCCCTAACATTCATTGGATTAATGACGTATGTATTGTATCCCATAGCCTTAAGAAGATCCTCTGGAGGAATACGATAGGTGGGTTCACCTATAGCTGTTAAACCAGTGCCTGGATGGGGTTGATGACCAGTCATGGATGTATAATAATTGTCCAGTACGAGGACTATTGCATGGCCTTTATTATATATTATATTTACTGATGGAGGTAGGCCTGCATGATAAAATGTTGAGTCACCAATAACGGCAACTACAGGTTCATTAACAACCTTGCTTAATCCATGAGCGATCCCTATGCTGCCTCCCATTTCAAAACTAGTTTCTTGAGTCTTGAAAGGCGGTTGATAACCTAGTGTATAACAACCTATATCTCCAGTAAATATTGGGTTCTTAAGACCTGCTTTATTAGCAGCTACCTTAACTATATAGTATGTATTTCTATGCGGACATCCCGGACATAATACAGGAGGTCTAACTGGTATTGGAGGCTCCGTTACTATAGGTTCCAAGGGCCTCCATGGAGATACTGATTCCTCTCCAATAAATTTCTTGATAGCCATATAAACCTTCTCAAGATCTAGTTCAAAGTTTTCAGGGATAAGATCCTTACCATGAAGTTCTACTGATAAGCCATTCTTATAAAGAATTTCCGATACTTGTTTCTCAATAATAGGATCGAGTTCTTCAACAACAAGTATTTTCTCAGCATCCTTCGTAGCTTCAAGTATGGGTTTATAGGGTAACGGTACTGGTAGAGACACACGTACAATAGTAAACCTATCCGGCTCACCAAGTACTTCGACTGCCTCTTTAACATGAGCATATGATATACCTGATGCAATAATAACTTCCTTCCTACCAGGATTTTCGATAGCCATAAATGGTTCCCTACCTTCTTCTTCCATAACCTTTTTCCATTTACTCATTAGTCTAGGCTTCTGTTTACGTCCATGAGCCGGGATTAATACGTATCTTTCAATATCACGGTCGAAAATACCCTTTGTCTTTATATTCTTTGGAATATCATTCTCATATGTTATAGGTTGTCTTGTATGACTTATCCTAGTCGTTGAACGAAGGAGCACTGGATGCCTAAGCTTTTCACTAAGTTCAAAAGCTGCCTTTACGAGTCTGTATGCACTTCTTGGACTCCATGGTTCAACAACAGGTATGTGTGCTATAAAGCCATACCATCTATTATCCTGTTCATTCTGACTACTATGCTGCCCAGGATCATCGGCTGAAACAACTACAAAGCCTGCATTAACGCCTGCATAGGCACTACTCATAAATATATCAGCAGCTACATTAAGGCCTACATGTTTCATTGCAACCAGTGCCCGTACACCGCATATGGCAGCTGCATATGCTGATTCAAAAGCTACTTTCTCATTAGTACTCCACTCAACATAGAATCCTACATCCTTAGCTACATCAGCTAGTGCCTCAATTATTTCGGTACTAGGTGTTCCGGGATATGCTGCTGCAAGGCCCATTCCTGACTCCATGGCTCCTCTTGCAATTGCTTCGTTACCTAATAATAGAGCTGTTGATCCCTTAGGCCATAGTAAGTATTTTAATTTGGCCAATCTTTTGTCACCTTAACCAGAACATGCCTTTATTAACCATGATATAATTTGCTATACATCCTATAAAATCTTATTTAGCCCATTATACAGAATTCAATACCATAGAGGGAGAAATATGGGTATAGCCTATATAAATATATATACAAATTAAAATGGAATACTTACCTAAATCATACTTTCTAATAATTAATTCATTATCTATTGAACACTATTGAGAACCAATCCAATCTATAGCAATTTCATTATGTAGCTCATTAATAAATCTCGAAGGAGTCCATAAAAGTGGGTTTATCAAATTTCCATTCTATAGGGTTTATTTTATAATGGTGGGATAAATTTCTTCATATAGAAAGGGTTTATATATCTAACTCTCACTAGTATTACTTGGGGTAGAAAAAGAAAGAGGTGAGATCTATATGCCCCGTACTAAGAAGATATATGAGGATTCAGATGTAGTAGTGCTAATAGCACCTAGAGACGAAGAACTTGGCGATGTTATTATAGATACTATTCGAGAAAAGGGTAGACCAATGACATGGGAAGAATTGCGGGATGAATTCAGTGGTATTGCCGGTGAGGATAGACTTAGAAAAGCACTGAATAGACTTGTTGATACTGGTATACTTATTGAGTTTCCTGATGGAAGCTATGGACTTCCTGGCATGGAACTTCCACCGGAAAGACGTGGAATTAGGAAAAGAAGAAGACGTAGAGTACGTAGAGTCTATACTGATACGGCTATTCCTAGAACATATTATGTTCCTCCAAAACATTAACTATTCTATGACTACTTAATCGATTAGATAGTATACGTTATCTCTTCTACGATTACCGTTAAGACAAGCCAATAGACAGAATTTATTGACTATTAGAATAATTTTATTATCTATTTCTTTCTTTTTTCACTAGGAGAAATAGATAATTTATAATTGCTACAATCATAATTCTTTAATAAAACACCATATCTCTTATCAAGCTCACATAGAAAGTTCTCTGGAATAAGAGCTATTGCTCCACGACTAGTCTCAACTTTATATGCTGTTGGAAGTATTTTTGAGACAACAGCTTCCTCAACTATCCAATCAAGAAAGACAGGTGCTCTTGTAGTCCTAACAAATCCTCTCTGTCTTTTAAAACCGAATTCGTCAATAAATGTCTCCGACAATCTCCTATTATCCTTACATAATCCATCACTACTACACATAATTTCATTTATTGTTCTTATGGGTTTTTCAAGGAGTTTACGTAAAATGTCGCCTTCAGGTATAGGAGTTCTGAGTAAAACTACTTCTTTAGGAACTTCCTCCTTATGTGGAACTGGTGTCTCTTTTTCAAGAGGACCTTGTTTAGACTTACTAGTTAAACTCATAGTAGCTAGATCGGTACGGGATTTATCTAATGTTGCTTGTACAGGTTTAAACAATTCATTGAAAAGAACTTCAAGTTCATCTTTTCTTGTAGATTTAGATTTATCCTTAGTTAAATAATCTTTAGTTTCTTGACCAGCTTTTCTATTAAGGAAGAAATCCAGAGTCTTAACACCTTTTTTCCTTAACTTCTTTCTTTTACTCGGCAAATACTACTCAACCCCCCTCGACTATCTAGTAGTCTGAGGAAGTATATGAAGTAATTGGACATTACTTCTATAAATTACTCAAGTAAATTAATTATTTAAGCTAGTCAATTGCTTAATTTGAAGAGAAGAATAATGTTTGATTCGATAATGGGGTTTAGTAATGCCTAGTGTGAAGGAAAAATGGCACTCAGTGAGTATCTTAGAAGTATTGGAGAAGTTTAATACTGATCCTGATCAAGGACTTAGTAATAAAGATGTTGAAGAAAGAATAAGAAAATATGGATTAAACATTATTGAGCCTAAAGGTAAAAGAAGTATTTGGAAAATCATTTTGGGACAAATCGTTAATTTATTCATGTTACTCTTAATTGCTGCTGTAATAATAGCTTTAATAGTAGGTGAAACAGAAGATGCAGTAAGTATATTGGCTATTATAGCTATAATGGTTATAGCAGGTGTTATACAAGAATACCGTGCAGAAAAAGCTCTTGAGAAGCTTAAATCACTTGTTGTACCTAAGGCTAAGGTCATACGAAACGGTACTTTAGTCGAGATTGATTCAAGATACCTTGTACCTGGAGATATACTTGTATTGTCCGAAGGAGATCGTGTTACAGCCGATGCAAGACTTATTGAAGCTATAAATTTATATGTTGATGAATCCCTATTAACTGGTGAAAGCAAGTCTGTCATGAAGAAAGCTGACGTAGTTCTTGAACCAGATACGCCAGTTGCTGACCGTATAAACATGGTTTTTTCAGGCACGTACATTGTACGGGGTAGTGGTAAAGCCGTCGTTGTTGCAACAGGTATGGCGACTGAAGTTGGTCGTATAGCACAGATGATAGCTGAAACCTCAGGTCTTGAAGAGAAAACAACACTGCATAAGGAGATGGATCGGCTTGCTAAACAACTTGGAGGAGTTATCATAGCCATAGCATTACTTGTCCTAAGCCTTTCCATAATATTAAATATAACATCGCCTATCGAAGCATTGCTAACTAGTATAGCTTTAGCAGTAGCAGCTGTACCTGAGGGGTTACCTGCTGTCTTAACTATGATCCTTGCACTAAGTGTTTTACGTATGGCCCGTAGACATGCATTAGTCCGCCGCCTTGGAGCAGTACAGACCCTTGGAAAAGTAACAGTTATAGCTACTGATAAGACTGGTACACTTACACGTAATGAAATGACTGTTATTAAGGCATGGATCCCTGGATTAGGCTACTTAAATATCACTGGTAGTGGTTATCTTAAAGAAGGTGCTATACTCTATAAAGGTAAGAAAATAATTTATGGCGAAAACAAATCTATAGATCTACTTTTAGAAGATTCCATACTATGTAACAATAGTGATGTAGACTATAATAGTAATCCGCCTAAACCTATAGGCGATCCCATGGAAGCTGCATTAGTAGTATTCGGTACTAAGGCAGGGATCGATCACGTGAAATTAAGAAATACTATGCAGAGAATAAAGGAAATACCTTTTTCAAGTGAAAGAAAGATGATGAGTGTTATAGTAAGGGCTAAGAACAAGTATATAGTGTATAGTAAGGGAGCTCCTGAAGTCATTATGTCAAGATCCAAGTACATTCTCAGGAACAATTATTTAAAAAGCATTGATGAGGATGATGTCAATGAAATTATTGCCGTTTCCGAAGAAATGGCTTCTAAAGGTCTTAGAGTATTAGGGTATGCATATAAAATTGTTGATGAAATACCTAGTGATGAAGATTCCGAGAAGGACTTAGTATTTATAGGTTTAACAGGTCTATTGGATCCACCTAGACCTGAAGTACCAGATGCTATTAGAAAAGCATTGGATGCAGGTATAAAAGTCATAATGGTAACAGGTGATCATGCTATAACAGCTAAAGCTATTGCTGAGATGATCGGGTTATCACTAGAGGGTAAAAGAATAGTTACCGGACGCGAATTAGAGAATATGAGTGATGAAGAACTATACAATATTGTTGAAGATACAGCTATCTTTGCAAGAGTTTCGCCGGAACATAAGCTACGTATTGTAAAAGCCCTTAAGAAAAGAGGGCATGTCGTAGCTGTCACGGGCGATGGAGTTAATGACGCTCCGGCATTAAAGCTTGCCGATGTAGGTGTCGCCATGGGCCTAAGGGGAACAGATGTAGCACGTGAAGCTAGTGATCTTATTCTTGAAGATGATAATTTTGCTACAATTGTTGCAGCTATAGAAGATGGTAGAACTAGTTATGAAAACATACGTAAATCAACATTATACTTATTATCTGCCAATATCGCTGAAGTAACTATAGTTCTTGGTTCAATAGGATTATTTAGAGAAGCTATACTTACTCCTGCAATGATCTTATGGATTAACCTCGTAACGGATTCTGTGCCTGCTATAACACTTGGTCTAGAACCCCCGGAACCAGATATATTGAAGAGACCGCCATGGAGTATTAAGCCCCTGCTTGGAAAATCTGGACTAGTATTTATAGGTTATATAGGACTTGTACTGGCAGCTCTTTCATGGACTTTGAGTCATACATTATCCCCACTAGCAATAGCTACTGCTACATACTTAACATTATCCATAGGAGAGCTAGCCCATAGTTATAATATGAGAAGTCCCTACAAGAGCTTATTAGAAATAGGATTACTATCAAACAAATATCATATATTGGGTTATTTAGCTGGATTAGCATTAGCAATAATACCCATCTATATAGCACCGTGGCTATTGGGTGCAGTACCTCTAGACATAGAAAGCTTAATATACATTATACTAATATCACATGTAATAATCATAGTTGAAGAATTTAGGAAGAGGATAACAAGGAAAATACCATAGCTCTAGCCCACTCGGGGGCCTCCGGGTCCCCGAAGCCACCCCGGAGAACCCACTCCCCCGTTGCCAGGGGAGCAACCACCAGCTAGTGGTTTTTCTTCCCAGGCGTTTCATTGCCCAAAACAATCATTGTAATGCTCATGTTCTGGACTGCCCGGGCTTTCGGGGTAGCTGGCGGTTCCGAGTGATTGGCTGCATACTTTATTTTTGTCTTCTATGTCTTATATACTTTAATTGTTTAATCTTTTAGACTATGTATAAATCATCTGCATTGATTATTAATTATTATCATTGTTTATTTTAGTTATGGATAAGGATAATTCTTTTATTACGTACTATATATTGGTTTTGCCTAGGTGTATATGTTGAGTAAACGTATATGTGGATGGATTATACGGCATAAAGCTGTTGGCAGGGTCATTATTATTGAATTAAGCATAGGAGAACATGTAAAACCCGCTGTTATAGTCTTAAAGAAGAATCGAGAGCCTGAGCTTTATGAAAAAGCTAAAGAACTAGCAATAGGTACAGCCATATGTTTTGAAGGAGAAATAGCACCTGAACAAAGGAGTAAGAGGGGCATAGAATATCTTGTAAAGAATATTAAGGTATATGCAGAGCCTCTCGAGCCATTACCCGTTGATACTGTTGGTAAAGTACCAACATTACTAGATACACGAATTAAGTATAGATACTTATTGATCAGGAATCCTGCTGAAAAAGCACTCATTAGAATAAGATCTGTTATTCTCCGTAGTGCTAGAAAATTCTTTGAAGAAAACGGATTCCTTGAAGTACATACTCCCAAAATCGTGGCAGCTGGCGCTGAGGGAGGCGCTACACTCTTCCCAATACAGTATTTCGAATACAAAGCTTATCTTAGCCAAAGTCCTCAACTCTATAAACAAATACTTATGTCTAGTATTCCACGTGTTTATGAGATTACGCCATATTTTAGGGCAGAGAAATTCAATACTACACGCCATCTTAATGAATCTTGGGGAATAGATGCTGAAATGGGATTCATACATAGCGAAGAAGATGTTATGAGGCTTTTGGAAGAACTTGTTAAATACATTGCTGATAAGGTACGCACCGAGGCTAGAGAGGAACTAGATATACTTAGTATAAATGTTGATCCATTAACAATACCGTTTAAGCGACTAAAATTCGAAGAGGCCGTTGATATACTCAGAAGCGAGGGCATAGAGGTCCCTGAAGGCGAAGATCTTAGCGAATCTGCTGAGAAGAAACTAGGAGAGATAATGGCTGAGAAGGGCTACAACATATACTTCATAGTTGGTTTTCCATGGCCTGCTACTGGATTCTATTATATGAGGGAAGAGGATAACTATCATACACGGAAATTTGATCTTGACTATAGAGGCCTTGAGATAGCCAGTGGTGGACAACGTGAACATCGATATGAAAAGCTCGTAGAAGCTCTTAAACTTAAGGGTCTTAATCCAAAAGACTTTAGTTTCTATCTAGAAGCATTTAAGTATGGCATGCCTCCTCATGGAGGCTTCGGACTAGGTGTTGAAAGATTGATGATGAGTATGCTAGGTCTTGAGAATGTAAGACTTGCAACAATATTTGTACGAGATCGAACAAGGCTAATACCATAATTTTCGTTATCTATAATCATATAGTTTTATAGTTAAAATTCTATATAGTTATCAAATTGTAAGAGGGGTAATGGTGAATACTATGCGGATCGTCTTATTAGGTCCCCCAGGTGCTGGTAAAGGTACTTTTGCCAAATATTTCTCGAAGAAATACTGTATTCCACATATAAGTACTGGTGACATTTTCAGAGCTGAGATCGAAAAAGGTACTGAGCTTGGCAAGAAAGCTAAAGAGTATATTGAAAAAGGCCTCTTAGTTCCTGATGAAATAGTTATTGAAATTGTGCGTAAAAGACTTAGTGAGCCAGATACTATTAATGGATTTATACTTGATGGTTTCCCGAGAACTATTACTCAAGCTAAAGCTTTAGATGAATTTGCAGTTATTGATGCAGCTGTATACATTTATGTCCCCATGGAAGTTGCGGTAGAAAGACTTAGTTCTAGATATATTTGTCCTAGATGTGGGCGTATCTATAACTTGAAGTTTAATCCACCAAAAAATGATATGGTATGTGATGATGATGGAACTCCCCTCGTAAGGAGAAGAGATGATGAACCAGAGGTTATTAGGAAGAGATATGAAGTATATTATCAAACATTTCAGCCCATTATCGACTATTATAGCTCAAAGAATATATTGATAAAGGTAGATAACACTATTGGTAGCGTAAAAGCCATTCCTATCTTAGAAAAAATATTGATCGATAAAAACATTCTAAAGATCAGTCCTTGTAATCCTAATGTATCGGTCGTTTAATTAATTACTATAACGAAGAATTTTATGGTGAAGAATACGTCCGGATATATTCCGAGACTATTTTTAATTGAGACACGATTCTTTAATAGAAGAGTTCTCGGATTAGATGGACTAGACCGTTTTCTAGGTCTAAAGAGTATAAGCGAGGATGTTGTCGAAGAATATAGAAGTATTTTTAGAGGAATAATAATACAAGATCCAGGTAATGGAAGTTTAGATATTGTTGTAGCTGGAGACTATATAAAACTTCTATCCCCTACTAATGAATATTGTCATTGGCATAGTGGTTACCTCGATAAAAGAGATAATCCGCTAGAGAGAATATATTGTCTTAAGAAGCCATTATCTAGTCTGGGCTATTGCAGAGAACATAATGATAGTTTGAGAGCCATATATTCAAGGTGCTTTAGTGGTGGAGGAATTCATAGCTTAGGTGCATGTAAAAGATTAGACGATGTATTTGGTAAAACAATCATGTACTCGCTATATCTTTTAGACTATGGTCTTGGTGTCAAAGTTGGTACTACACGTAGTTGGAGAATATATGATAGAATAGCTGAACAACCACATGTAGTTGCTACGAAGCTTATGGAGTCTAGCAGTGCATATACTATTAGGGAATATGAGATGAGAATAGGCAACTTACATGGTTTATCCGAGAAACCCCGTAAAAGATCTCTAAGGGATGTATTGTCTTATCCACCTAGATATAGCTTTAGGAGACTATTATCTATAATTGAAAAAATCAGTAAGACCTTAAATATTCCATTACCTGATCAAAGGACCATCTTCAGGATAATGCCTTCAATCGATATAGCATACTATAATAAAGCTAAAAATATAGAAATAAAAAATATTGAAGGCATAGATCTTGAAGTTATAGAGTACTGGGCAGGGTATCTAATGGTTACTAAACGTAATAGTAATGAATATTACTTAATAAAGTCAAAGAATATGCTTCATATGAATTGCCTTGGTGTCATTAGATGAAATTTGGTAAAGATATAGAAGCTTTATTGAGGAAGCTTTTACTTGGATATAAACAGTATTTTCATAATGACGTACTAAATAGTGATGGAAGAAAATTATTCGAAGAAATATTGAGAATGACTATGTATGAACATCCTGAATTAAGAAGGCTCGTATATAGGTTAAGGAGGAATCCTACCATAGATAGCGTCTTAAAATTAGCTAAGATTGTTCTAGGTGATAAAGAAGCTGAAGAAATATACAGGATAGGGGTTTATGGATTATATGATGAAGAATACTTAAAGAATGCCTTTATATAGATCTCACTTACCATAGATCATGATTTGTTTTATATCATTTATTTTATAGCATTCTTCATCCGAAGTATCGGAAAACATCCACCACATCCATACTTTTCTCTCGCTATACATGGATTACATAGTGGATTATAATTGCGGAGAGGAATAAGTATAGAATCAGGCACTTTTCCATATTCTATTTCAAATTCTTCAACATATCTATTGTGAGCGATTAAACGTTCTATTGTAAACATTAATTCAACTTTTGTCCGAGCTACTAATGTTACAGTTAATCCTTTATTATTAATAATTAATGATATAATGCGATTGCATTTAGAGAGTATTTCCGCCAATTCGTATGGTCGACGAGTTTTTACCTTAACAACTGCACCAACTGATCCGTAAAGTCTGGGGCTCACAAGAGGTTTTATATCGATAAGCATGTTTCTTCGAAGTCTATTAATTCTTTCTCTAATGGCAGTATAGGATAATCCCGTAATTTCAGATAATTTTTTGAAGCTAATTCTACCATCCCTAACTAGTTCTCTTATAAGTACCAGATCTTCCTGTCTGAATTCATTCAATACATAAACACCTAGTCCAAGTATTCCCACTAATTCTTTATAAATCTTATTATAAAAATTCATTAGAAGTGGGTTTCTATGCTTTAGGCTTCAAACTAATATATAATCTAGCTCTTTGTTTACCACTTCTCATGCCAGCTTCCTCATATGTTTCCATAATATGAGCATTTAGAATATGTACTAGTTTACGGGCTAGCTTACGAGCAGCTCCATGGGTAAAGAAATAAATGTCTATACCATTATGAGAACTAATAGATTCAATGAAATCTCTTAATAATCTTCTATCTTCTAGAAATACTTTCTCAAGTACTTGAAAAACATAACTTAATGGATATCCTCTTATCTGGACAACTGCTTCAAATTCTCTACTATTATACATTCTACATCTTGGACATTTTACTGGGTTTAAGAAAATAGTTATATCAAGAGGAACCTCTATTTGTATTCCTCCAAAGAATGTGATAACATATACTCTTACTACTGTCTTCCATGACGCTTTTGTGATAAATTCGTATTTTTCAATAAAAAATACTTGTTCTCTAGAGCTAGGCTCAAGTAATCTGGGCACAATATTATTGATAATACTTGATATTGCATCTTCGAATCCAGATGTTTCAAACCACTTATAACCGATCTTTATAGAATAACAGATTTTACAAATATCGACTCTTATACTATTTTTCCTTAATTTAATTAATCTCCCTCTCTTTAGCATACATTTTAGACAAATTCCATTAACAACAGGATTATCCTCCGAACCAGTTGTTCCACAGTATATGCAAAATCTAGACATCATACTTCTCCAATCTATATGGACTTTAACTCTTATACATATATTTAGATAGTAAAAGGAGTTAAGCTATTCTCTTTTTAAGTAATATAGTGAAGACTACGAGAATTATTGCGAGTAGGAGTACTATAGGTAGAATAGTTGTTAATGGATGGCCCTGATTATTTGTATGCGATGTATTTGTCCTGGTATTAGAGATAGTAGATGAGATGTTTAGAGGCGATGTTGTTGGATACGTTGATAGAGTATATATTTTGTTTAACGGTACTGTATAGTTATATAGGAATATTATTCCTATAGGTGTAGCCTCTTCTTCGAGATCATATATATCCGCTTGAATTAAGATACCAGATGATAATTCATAATATAACTCAATAAAATATGACCTATATTTTTTGATTACATGAAGTACATCAAATTTCTCAAGTCTTTCATCAACTTGAATAGTAAAATCACGAACCACTTCTCCTTCTTTTTCTTCATTTACTAGATCTATTTTTATTCCATATTCTTTTATTTCTATTGTTGATTGAAAAAGTAAAGTATTATTAATGACTATCGAATTGTTTAATGGATAGAATTTTATAAAGAACTCCTTCTCAATTACTTTATTATCTATTTCAATAGAGTAAGATACTTTATAATAAATAGAGGGCGTTGATGCAATAGTGATAGAGAATGCTATAAGCATTAATAATGTTAATGTTATCAATACTCTAAACATTATATATCGCCAATAAAATAACATAGCCTACTACCGTTGTAGTTATAGACACTATATATCCACTTATTACTTGATCTATGCTATGCCTTTTTAACTTAATCCTTGAAAATGCAACTATAATACTGATCATATAGAATAATATTGCATATCCATATTGATTAATTAATAAAAGATATGTTGAAGGCCCAGCTATACCTATTATATGTATACTTATTTTATACCATCTTGTTATAATTAATGATACTAAGCCGTTCACTAAGTAAGAAAAAGAAAGAAATATTTCAGGGAATCCTCTGTCCATCCATAAAATACATAGAACTATGTAGGAAGGGTTAATTAACGCTAAAGGAATAATTCTCTTTTCTCGCTGCCTATAATCCCATTCAACACGATAGTATGTAGAAAATCCTACAGATATGATCAAGGGTATTATTGTGAGAAATATAGATCCTACAAGTAGATCCTCTTTATCTATCATTGCTTGAAAATTTAGTATAAATAAAATGTATAGGGCAATAAATGGTGCAGCAAATACTATAGATACGATCTCCTTTAGATAGAATGATGATGTTATTCTATCCATGATCTATTATTTCACCCAGTAATCACATAGATTCCTCGCTAGGCGATGTAGTCATAATAGCTACTTCCTCTACATAACCCATATATTCATCACTAATATAAGGTGCGACAACATATACTTCCTCATCAACTGTCCCTTGATCTGTTGAATAATTTTTATAACTTATAATATAGATGGGTAATGTAAATACAACGCTTCCTTTAAGTCTTATAGGATTAAGTTTTAAAATTATATCTACTTCTTCAGGCTTTAATGGAAGTTTTTTCTCAATTTTATAATCATATCTTATAATATCAAAATTAGAATCAAGGGGATCCCATTTTTGAAGTGCTTCAAATGCAACTTTCTTCAAAATATCTTTTAAATCTCCATCAACTACTTTCTTCATCATTATAGTGCCTTGTTTAGCAAACACTACAACTACTTTGTTTATATCCATATCCTCAGATACACCTCTTAAAAACTACATTCTAATCTATAGCATTAATAAATGTATATCTATTTATTCGACTTACTCTCCAATCTACTTTTCCTATACTTTTTACGTAAGTTTCTATAATATATGACAAGAGGATTCTTAACACCGCAATCATTATTAGGTACTGGACATAGACCCAGGCTTTTCATTGTTTGGCAACTATAGGGCATATATTGTTTTCTCGATCCTCTTAAACCAGCAATGTGTTCTACTTGGTATCTTGCTATTCTCTCATTAAAATCTGGCGAGTTCTTAAATAGATCGAGTATATCATTAACATCCATACCTATTCTTGATAGGAATGCAGCAATAGTAAATCTAGCATGATGGCTTAGGTTTTCACCACTGCGTAGTTCATTTACTAATTTTTTCATACAAGGAGGAAATAATTCATAGTCTATTATTCCTTTTAGCTCCTCTTCAATTATTCTTTCTCCAGTAGTACTCAATAGTTTAAATGATTGTTCTTCACCAATGTATTCTCTTAAAACATTCATTATCTCCATAACTAATTCATTTAATTCTGAAGGAATTTCTTTTATAGGTTTAATCATAGATTTTATGTAACTCATAATAGCTTCTTCTAAAATTCTTGACAATACTTTCTTATCTACATAAACCCATCCACGATCAAGTATCTGATTTACAAGAGCATACCTAGGATCACTTGATAACCTACGAGAGTATTTTACATAATCTTTTAATGCTATAGCATATGGTAGGGTACGATATATTATTGATGACCTCTTTATACCAATCGGTATACGAGGAGCATTATCAGTAACGTACTTAACCTCTATACCTAGTCTATGAGCGACTACAATAATTGATTCTGGAGAATCTTTAGCTAAGAATTCGCTAGCTCTCTTTGAATATGCAATAGCTACTCTCTCGATAACCCATCTATTATTTGTTAATGATGCTAGAAATATTGTTGAATAAAATGTTATAACCTCATTCTCCGAAGTTGACTGTGGTGGAGGAGCTTTTCCAGTTTCCAATATATACTTGAAACTTTTCATTGCATTCTCATATACAATTCCCGATTTAGAAGAGATTAGATCTATTAAATTCAGTCCTGGCCATACCCGAGTAAGAACCCTATCTACTTTCTCTAAGAAAGGATACTTCCTATAATCAATGTATGTTATTCTCAGCATCTATACTATACACCTACCTAGATAACCCATTAAGAAAATAAGAGGCTTATAAAGAGGAGGATAAATCCTCGGAAGCGGACTACCGTTCACGGATCACCCGATGGCGTATTCTTCATCGGATACTTTATTCAGCGCTTTGGCCCCACATCACAGTTCAGAGCTCCTCCCTATAATGGGAGGTCCCCATTCATCATCCGGTATAAGTATTGTTTTGAGGTTTATTAAAATATATGACTATATCATGCTACTTCATTATAGCTCCAAAAGCTGGTGGTTCTATCCACTCACTTTTACATTTTGGACATCTACTTGGCTTCCTAGGCTTTTTAAGATCTCTAAATAAGTAGCCGCATTTACGACATCTTGGCGGTTGCATAGCTATTTCAATTTTACCATTAGTTTTTCTTTTAATTGATTTAGCTATATGTTCAATGTGCCTATATACTTCAAAAGGCTTAAGATCAAGGGCAAGAATCGTAATAATATCATTTACGGTATAAAACCTGCCTATATTTTCTATAAAAAGCCTCATTATACGTTCTCTTATAGTTTCCATTTCCAAATAAGCACTACCTCCTCATTTCAAAAACTATTCTTTCATAACCACCTACATGTGTACCCTTGGGTACTCTAAAGTATAAGATTCTATTTCCATACACTATATATGGAACACCTAGATCAGCTTCAACTATTCTTGCATTATCTGGAAAAATCCAGTACACAATATAATCATAGTCTACGGTTTCCTCTTCGTATATATTTTCATATGTATTAAGGCCATCAACTAATTCTCCCTTAAAACTAATCAAAAACAAGACATAAGCTAGATCAGGGCGTCCTCTAATACCTATTTCTACATGCATTACCTTAGGTGAAGCATCGGCACCATTAATTAGTACTCTTTCCTGATCTAGAAAATACTGCATATTTTTTCTTAGCAAATTTATTTCATGATCGAGCTTTAGCCTATGTCGCAGGATCTTATAATAATATTTATCAGGATCGTAATAATCAAATATGATCGTTTGATCAACTAATCCATTACGTCTCAAATGGAAAAATCCCTGCGCATAGATAGGCTTTGGTTCCCTCACTCAAATTCCCCAGATTTTAATTTCCTATAAATCTCCCATCCCTTACCAGTTAGCCTAATAATATTACTTCTGCCAGCTCTTTCAACGTCAATGTATCCTGCTTCGCTTAGACGCCTGATTTTACGAGATATAGTTGATTTAGGCTTACCTATGATTGTTACAAGTCTATTTTGAGCAATACCTTTTTCTCCAGAATCTCCAACAACTAGGAGTATATCTCTTATAATGTCATCCGACAGTATGTCAGTTGGAGAAATAGTCTCAATGACTATTTCCTCCCTACGCCTCTTCATAAAGAACCATGCAATACCAATACCGATCAAGGCTGAGGCGATAACTAATAGTATAGGCAACCACTTTCCAGTATCAGTTACTGGCGGACTCGGGGAGGTATGCGTAGTTGGTGATTCTGAAGACGGAGATGTAGTTTCAGTTGGAGCAGATGTTGCGGGAGAAGTTGTAGGAGAAGTTCCGGTTGGAGGCGTTGTAGTTGGAGAAGTAGGTATGGTTGTTGTAAAATTCTTCATTAATACTATGGTATACTTCTCTGGATCATGAAGCAATATAGTTATGAAATCATTACGTTCAACCGAGTAATCTCCTGTTCCTATAACAAGGATGTCGAAATTCTTGGGAACAATAACTTCTCCTGATACTTGTTCGATGTTCTCAAAGCTAAGATCTATTGATAGCTCATAATATCCTAGACCAATAGGTGTTACAAGACATATTGGTATATACTCTATTTTTATAAATGAAGTATTGGATACAACTACTTCTATAGTCTTATTATTAATAATATAACGGGCAGGAAATTCTACGTCTTCTTCCCCATATGCCCTTACAAACCTTACATTAGAAATATCATCACTTATTAAATCAATATATAAAGTTGTTAGTTCACTAACATAACTACTTAAATACACTGTTTCTTCAACATAAGATATATTTAGCTCTGGATCAACAGTAACTGAAACTTCAACTTTAGATATGTATATTGTATTCTGTAAATAAGGAATGTTAGAAGAAACAATGCTATGACAACTAATAGTTAATAGCATTATGGATACCATAATGATCCATAGCATCTTTGATAACATGTTACTTCCCCCTTCATGTCATAGTTAATGTATCAATGATTAGGATAATAAATACTCCGCTTAAAAT
>CAZITZ010000001.1:1767-11623 GCA_964542295.1 uncultured Desulfurococcaceae archaeon | reverse complement strand
TGCTCTCTTATGAAATCAATTATTGTAGATCTAACTATTATTCCATAAGCCTTTGTATAATCAGTATAGCCGGTTATAGCCAATGCAAATGCTAATCTAGTTCTATTTTCTTCTAATTTCTGTAATGATAGTTCGAGTCTATAGTCTCCACGTAATATGAGTCCTTCGACAATATATGGTAGAGATACATTATTTTCTAGAGCATAGTCACGAGCATTCATAACAAGCTCTCTTAATTCGCCAGCAATTTCATGTATAGCCAAAACAGTCTCGTTAGTTATTGTACCATTTTCTCCACGATTCTCACGTATCGTAATTACTAATACTTGATATGCAGATACTGGTGCACCAGAGTATGTTATTATTGCTACAACTAAAGCAGCCTTTGCAAATCTCTCATCAATATCCCTATACTCCATAGCCTTCTCAAAGAACCAGTCTCCACGAGTCTTGATCTTGACGGCAATAGTTGAATTATGTTCTATAGCCCAGTCTAGTAACGGATATGTCTCATTCCTAATCATGTATGCTAAATCAAGTAACTCCTCAAATGTAACATTTTCGAGGAAACCTCTTCTTTCAACAACTGGCTGATCAGGTGCATCTTCGCTTACATCTTCGGCGTATGCTAGAGTTAATGGTGCAACCATTGATGCTATGAGTAAAGCTACTATAGTTAGAGAGAGTATTTTTAAGTTGAGCCTCATCCTATCCAACCTCCTTTTCCAACCTCTGCAGATACCTTCTGGTACCAGTTTTTAAAAGGGCTCTCATCATAAACTACATCAGACTGTTCCAGATACCACATGGGGAACGGTGGAACGGTACAAATATATTATAAGTAGTATTTGATCACAAATAGGGTGGTAGAATTTATTGAAATAG
This sequence comes from uncultured Desulfurococcaceae archaeon, assembly GCA_964542295.1. Lineage (GTDB taxonomy): Archaea > Thermoproteota > Thermoprotei_A > Sulfolobales > Desulfurococcaceae > CAZHDB01. Next base: position 10,738 of record CAZITZ010000001.1, on the reverse strand, counting down.
TTAGTTGCCCAGGAATACATGTTCTAGGCAAATACTTTATTAGTGAAGATGCTTACGGATATGCTTCATTAGCTATTTTAAACTATAGATATATCATTATTAAAGATGGATCAAAAATAAAAGTATACAATAGGATAGATCACGTGTTTGGCGTTGATATAATTGAAAAGCTTTGCCCAAGAATATCGGATGAAAAAATGGTATCCTTATTAGAAAGAACTAAGGGATTGTCTAGTCAAGTGCTCCTAAACTGGTTTTATGGAGGATTCGTTTTATCAATAATTCGTTCTAATAAAATAGATCTAATGGATCTTGAATACGTAAAACCTGGTTTACAGATATCTGTTGCTGTATTAAGTAAGAAGAACAATATGTCTGAAGCAGATATAGGTTTTTGGAGTCTTTTAGGCTATTGTCTTAGAAAGACCGACTATGATTTATTAAAGAGTGTTTCGAGGAGTTATGGATTTGAAGCTGGAAACGAGTATATACTTATTCCTAGCTGGAGGAACTCATTAACTATAATCTCGAAAAGTATGAATGGAGTGCTTAACGCCTTAGAATCCATTGATTTTGAGAATGTCTATCAAGACTTAATTATAGACAATAATGGAATTCGTCATATAATTAAATTTGATAACATAGGCTAGGTATTTAAGTAAGATGGTATAGAGTTATCTAGATAAAGTGTATAGTATAGGTGATTCCATTGGTGAAGTGGGTTGTTGGAGCTGCATGGCCTTATGTTAATACAGTTCCACATTTAGGAAATTTAATTGGTTCAATACTATCTGCAGACGTATTTGTTCGCTATATGAGGCTTCGTGGAGATGAAGTCGTATTTGTAAGTGGCAGTGATGAGCACGGAACTCCTATTGAGGTTGAAGCTGTTAAAAAAGGGATTAAGCCTAGGGAATTAACTGATCAAGTCCATGAATATGTTTCTAAATTATTTAAAGAATGGGGTATAAGTTTTGACAATTACACAAGGACAGAAAGTATTGTCCATAAGAATTTCGTACGTGATATACTACTAAAGATTTATGAGAATGGATACATATTTGTACAAGACGATATAGTTCCATATTGCCCCCATGATAGGATCTATTTACCCGATAGATTCATTGAGGGACAATGTCCATACTGTGGATATCCTAGAGCTCGTGGTGATCAATGTGATAACTGTGGTAGACTACTTCATCCAACTGAACTGATCAATCCTTATTGTGTAATATGTGGATCTAAACCAGTTTTTAAGCGTACTAAACATTGGTTCTTTGATCTACCAAAACTACAAGAAGATATCCTTAAATGGGTCAAAAACAACAAATACTTACCGGATAATGTACGTAATTTTACATTATCATGGATCGGAGAAGGATTGAAGCCTCGTAGTCTTACAAGAGACAATAAGTGGGGTATTCCGGCTCCATTTCCTGGCGCTGAGGAGAAGACTATATATGTATGGTTTGATGCACTTATGGGCTACATATCTGCTACGAGGGAATATTTTATCCAAAAAGGTGAGCCAGATAAATGGCTTGATTTCTGGAAAGATAATGAGACACGTGTTATATTCTTCATAGGAAAGGATAACATACCATTCCATAGCGTCATATTCCCGGCAATGGTATTAGCAAGTAGAGAAGGCTATGTATTGCCATGGAGTATTGCAGCTACAGAATATTTGTTATTTGAAGGTGAAAAGTTTAGTAAAAGCCGAGGTATAGGAGTATGGATCGATGAAGCATTGGAAATCATGCCTTCAGACTATTGGAGATTTGCTCTTATAAGATTAAGGCCTGAGCAGCGAGATGCTAACTTTAGCTGGAGAGAATTCTATAGGATCATTAATAAAGAATTATGTGATGATATTGGTAACTTTATACACCGCATACTATCATTCATATATAAGAGATTCAATGGAGTCGTTCCAGAGCCAGGTGAATTAACGGATATAGATAGAGCAATGATTTCTAAAATAAAGGAAGTAGTAGATAACGTTGATAATAAATTTGGAAAAGCTAGGCTTCGTCTAGCAATTGAAGATATATTAAGTCTTGCATGGGCAGGTAATCAGTACATTAACCAAAAAGCTCCATGGGATAAGATCAAGAATGAACCAAGCAATGCTGCTACAACAATGTGGATCGGAATTAATACCGTATATGCATTAACAGTACTATTAGCACCGATCATACCAAGTAAAGCAGAAGAATTATGGAATTTACTTAATATAAATGAACCATTATGGAGGCCGGGAAGGATCTGGAGTATTAAAGAGAACCCTATAAAGCCGGGTCATAGAATAAATAAACCGATACCAGTATTCCCCAAATTATCTCCAGATTTCCTTGAAAAAATCAATGATCAGCTTAAGAAGATTAGAGAAAACATAAAAGAAAAGAGGCCTATTGTACTAAGATAATCGAACTTAATTATCTTGATAATAAACTTTGGAATTCTTAGTTTAATGAAAATATCTTGATATTATAGAAATACTATGTTGGTGAAGGTTCAGGAACTTCAATTAATTGGCTTAAAACATATTCTCTGATCTCCTTAATAGATGGTAAATGCCTAACAATTCTTCCATCCTCAATATATTTGACTAGTAACAATTCATAATCCTTTGGTGCATCCGCATTCCATGGTACAATAAGATCATTTAAGCCCGGCCTTTTACGATAAAGCTTCTTAGCTCCTGGTAATTTACCTCTTTTAGCAATAGGCTTCCACTCTCCATACTCCTCTATCTCGACAATATCCATGCTAATATCGATACTCTTTGGAAAAGCTATACTCGTCCCGACCCCAAATGCATCAACAATATCTCTTAATTCAATGAGTTCCTTTTCTCCAACACCTCCACTAACAACGATCTTTACATTTCTATATCCATGTAGATCAAGCGTCCAACGAACTTCTTCGACTATGGCCCTCATGTTCCCTCGTCTACTACTGGGTGTATCAAGTCTAACGCCAAAGACTCTATTACCAAGAGCTTTAACAGCCATGAGAGATTCTATTCTTTCATCATAAAATGTATCGACAAGCATTATACGGGGTACGTCATCTTCTACGACTTCATCAAAGGCTTTCCAAGCTTTAACTTGATCGCCAAAGACAATTATTAGTGCATGAGGCATTGTACCAACAGGCTTTAGATCAAGATACTTTTCACTAGCTATTCCCGATACAGCATCTAATCCGCCAATGTATGCTGCACGATCAGCCATTGGAGCTATAGCAGGGTGTAATGCACGTAGGCCAAAGAAAAGTATTGTCTTATCCATTGCTAGCCTCTTCATTCTAGCCGCCTTAGTAGCAATACTTGTGTAATGTCTTAGTATGCCAAGTAATGCTGTTTCATAAATAGCTATATCATTATAGTATCCTTCAATAACCATAAGTGGCTCTTTAGGCTTAAATAACGTGCCTTCGGGAAGACTATATACGGTTACTGGCTTATCTTTCAATAAGTACAAGGCCTCTTCAAGACCAGCATAAACTGCCCATTCATAGCCTTTAGGGAGACTATATACATGTAATTCCATACGAACTTTTTTCCTAATACCATATTTCTCCAGAATCTCCTTAGTTCTTACAAAGTATACGTCTGTAACCATTCCTTTAAGTATGTCTTCTTCAGATGCAATATAGAATCTCAAGATAAACCCCTTACTACATATCTGGCTACTATGTGATATACTAAAACCCTTAAGATTATAAGTAAATCTATAGATACTGTTTTAATACTATGGTAAGCTCCTATTACTCACCTATAACTTCTACAACAACATATCTTCGACTACGCGGCCCATCCATTTCAACGAGGAAGATGTTTTGCCAAGTGCCACGGATAAGATGCCCATCCTTAACAGGAAATATTCGATCAGCTCCTATTAGAGCTGAACCTATGTGGGCATGAGCATTATCATCTATAATGTTGTGTTTCCACCGCCTATCGGGTTGTACAAGCTCCTTTATTTTAGTAAGTATGTCATCCATTAGCCCTGATTCATGTTCATTAGCTATAATAGCAGCTGTAGCATGAGGTGCGAATACAAGGCAAAGACCATTCCTTACACCGCTCTTTCTGACTATGTTCTCTACTTCACGAGTGATATCTATAAGTTGAAATCTCTTTGTTGTCGAAAACACGATTTCTTGAAAATATACTTTCATAGGTAATTTACCTCACGACCAGTATTGTTCATATAATGAAGGATAATATTAGAGAAATATAAGTCATGCTATAAAGATCTATTGTTAAGTCTATATCTTAGTAGTACCTCCTCTCCACATTTACATAGTGCCAGTCCATCGAGTGTAAGGCTTATTGGCTTGGGAAGCTCAATTGGAAATAGACTAATTGATTTCCCCAATATTATTGGTGATATCACAAGAATCAATTCATCAAAAACATTCTCCATTATTATATTGCTTATAACACGGCCTCCTCCCTCAACGAGTACTGTATTGATATCATGATATCTATCTTTTAAAACATTAAATATTTTCTTAAAGCTAAACTTTTTACCATTAAGTTCTATAACATCAACTCCTTTAGCTTTAAGAAGCTTCTTCTTATATGGATCGGAAGTAGTTGATGTAAATAATATTGTAGGAGCTATTGACGTATTAAATACATTGGCATTTAATGGAGAACGTAACATACCATCAACCACAATTCTGTATGGTTGCTTACCAGTATATCCTTCTAATCTAACCGTTAGCAAAGGATCGTCATTGATAACAGTATTAGCACCAACTAGTACAGCATCAACATATGATCTAAGCATATGGAGACGTTCAAGATCACATTTTTTACTTAGAACAACTTTCCGTCCTTTAATACCTATTTGTCCATCAATACTTATAGTAGTATATATAATCACATATGGTCTAACCATACAAATACCCTCTATTATAAACATGTCTATAGCTATAGTTATTTAAGGATAATACATTAATTAGGCGGGAATATCTTATTAAGTGAAATAGAGAGGTGAAATAGTTATGAACTGGCGTAGAAGAAGAAGATACTATGATCCATTCGACGAATTATTTAGAGAATTAGATGAAATGCTATATAGGTTTATGCGTGATCTAGAGTTTTTCACTAGAGAATTCGAAGAAGAGAAGCCTAGTGAATTTAGGAGAGAATTTAAGGTATTCGGACCTTATGTATATGGTTTCAGAATAACTATAGGCCCTGATGGAAAGCCTCATATCGAGGAATTCGGTAATGTTAGGAAAATAGGGGGTAGACCTATTATTAGTGAAGAAAGAGAGCCACTAGTTGATGTTTTTGAAGAAGGAGATGAAGTAGTCGTCATAGCTGAATTACCGGGCGTTGATAAGGATAAGATTAAATGTAAAGTTAGTGAAGACCGTAAGAAGCTCTATATAAGGGCTAGTAATGAGTATCACAAGTATTATAAAGAAGTTGAGTTACCAGTGCCCGTTGATCCAAAGAGTGCAAGAGCTAACTATAAGAATGGTGTATTAGAGGTAAGATTGAAAAAGGTAAAGATCGGTAAAGAAGAAAAAGGCTATGAAATAAAGGTTGAGTAAATTCATTATTTTTTAATTCATATAATATGGTGATCCATATGCTCTTAGGTATCATGAGTGACAGTCATGACAACATAAACAATGTTATTAAGGCATTCAATATATTTCGTGATAAAGGTATTGTCTATATAATACATCTAGGTGATATAATATCGCCATTTATCGCTAAGAAAATGATTGAACTAAAATGGGAACAATTATTTGTCAACGCTATATATGGAAACAATGATGGAGATAAAATATTACTACGTAAAATCTTTGACTCAGTTGGTTGGAAAATAGACAGTGGTCCACGTATTGAAGAGATAAATGGAAAAAAGATATTTTTAATGCATGGATATAATGGAATCGATTTTACCAAAACTCTAGCATACAGTATTGCTAAACAGAAAATAGCCGATATAGTTCTTTATGGACATACTCATAGGATAGATAAGAAAAATATCGATGGAATACTTGTCATTAATCCTGGAGAAACCTATGGATTACTTTATGGTAAAGCTACTATAGCTATAGTCGATCTTAATAAGTTAACTGTAGAATTTATAGAACTTTAGTAATTTTTTATAGTTCTCCCTATATGATCTTGATCTCTCGATATAAGTTATTGCTTTAGTAGATAATATTTATTTATGTGATAAATATAAAGTCATTAACGTTATACTACTGTAAGCACCCACACTACACCCACCATTTCAAATATTATAGATATTATTTACACAATACGTATATATACTATATATATGGATATAGATAATCTAGAGTAGTTATTTGGATTTGGGTGTATGAGAAAATGTCTGAAACCCCTTTAATATATGAAAACGATCCAACTTATAAAATGGCTGTAAAACAGCTTAAAGAAGCAGCCGCTATACTTGGATTGTCAGACGAAGTAGTAGAGGTTCTAAGACACCCTGAAAGACTTCTCCAAGTAAAAATACCTATTAGAATGGATAATGGTAAAATAGTAGTATTTCTTGGATGGAGAAGCCAGCACAATAGTGCGCTAGGACCATACAAGGGTGGTATACGCTATCACCCCAATGTATCACCTGGCGAAGTTGTAGCATTATCTATGTGGATGACGTGGAAGAATAGTCTTGCAGGAATACCATATGGTGGTGGTAAAGGAGGTATCCGTGTAGATCCGCATAAGCTTAGCCCACGTGAACTAGAGGAGATGTCACGTAAATACTTTGCAGCAATTTCACGTATTGTCGGTCCAGATGTTGATATACCAGCTCCAGACGTCTACACTAATCCACAAACCATGGCATGGTATTTTGACGAGTATAGTAAGATCGTGGGTTACAATGCTTGGGGAGTTGTCACCGCTAAGCCAGTAGATCTTGGCGGATTACGAGTACGTGTCATAAGCACTGGTTACGGCGTTGCATTAGCTGCCCGTGAAGCTGCTAAGAAATGGATTGGTGGATTGGAAGGTAAGACTGTTGCTGTGCAAGGCTTTGGTAATGTTGGTAGGTATGCTGCTAAATACCTTGCTGAATGGGGTGCTAAGGTTGTTGCTGTAAGTGATAGTAAGGGAGGTATTTATAATCCTGATGGCTTGGATATCGAAGAAGTTATGAAGGTTAAGAATGAAACTAGAACTGTAATCAACTATAAGGATGCTAAGAGAATAAGTAATAAGGAGTTATTAGAGCTTGATGTAGATATACTTGTGCCTGCAGCCATAGAGAATGTCATAACTAAGGAGAACGCTCCAAGGATCAAAGCTAAAATAATTAGTGAAGGAGCTAATGGACCGACTACACCTGAGGCTGATAGAATACTGCATGAGAAAGGCATTGTAGTAATACCTGATATCTTAGCAAATGCTGGAGGAGTAACAATGAGCTGGATCGAGTGGAGCCATAATAGAATGGGTTGCTTCTTAACGGAAGAAGAAGCATTAAACCGTCTAGATAGCATAATGACTAGAAACTTCCACCGTGTATTTGATGAATGGCAGAGAAAATACAGTGAGTATCCAATGAGAGCAGCAGCTTACGTAATTGCTATAGATCGCGTTGTACGTGCTATGAAGCTCCGTGGATGGATTTAAAGAAGCTTTTTCCTCTTATAAACTATATTACCATTTTTATCCCTTATCTCAACAACTCTATGAAACGGAATGTATTCTCCGCCGGTAATTATATATCCATGTCTTATATCATCTATTTCTTCTCCGTAAATAGGCTTAAGATCCTCTACTCCTTCTAAAGAACGGTGCCTTATATAGACTATATACTTACTTTTATCACTACCCCACATGATTCTTCTTAACCATTTCTCAATATCTCCTCTTCTACGTCCCAAATTTGTCTTACACCTATATACCTAGATCAGTAATCCTTATAGTCTGCACACCTTATATCTAATTATGATAATTTCTAAGAGGTGTATTGTTCATGGCTAGTGATAGAACTATTGGTAGCCTATTCATAGCTATAGCTGCTATAGGAATCATAATTTATTTCTGGCTACTCTTTATAGCGCCTCAAATATATCCCGATATTGACTGGATCGTTATTAAGATAACTGCTTTCGTAGCAGTAGCATTAATCTTAGGCATTATAGGGTATATAGGGTATACACTAATTACAACACCTCCTCCTATGCCTCCAGAAGAATTGGAAAAGATGCTTAAGGAGGAAGAAGAAAGAATTAAAAGAGAACTAGAAAAAGAGGCCAAGGAAGAGGCTACTGTATAAATATAGTTATAAACTTATCATGTTAACCATTATCATCAGTATGATCTATATGTTAATCTATACGTAATAGACTTTAATATATTAAATGCTTCATCAGTTACTAATTCCCTATTCACATCAATAATCTTGATTGATTCTTCATAGAATTTCTTAATTAATTCTTCATTATATTCTAAGCTACCTGTCTCCTTTACAATATCTTGAACCATCATTATATCGTTAATAGTAATTTCTTCACGTTTTAATTCATCATATATTTTCTTTAAGAATCTCCTATCTTCATCACTGCCTAATTCATAGGCTTTTATAACAAGAAGTGTCTTCTTCTTTTCTCTAACATCACTACCCATAGGCTTTCCTGTAACCTTTGGATCACCATAAAGACCTATGATATCATCTCTCAACTGAAATGCTATGCCTGCCGGCTTTGAATACATGGAATATACTTCAAGTAATTTTTGATCACGGGGATCAGCGGCTATTACCCCTAAATGAAGAGGTAATTCAACAGTATATGATGCTGTTTTTAATTCATGAATCTTTAATATATCGTTTTCACTGACTTTATCAAGAGGCCTATATGATAAAAGTATATCAAGAAACTGGCCATAAGAAACAACTCTTAATCCTCTACTATACCTATTAACTAAGGCCCTTATTGTTTCAGGAGGTAATGG
>CAZITZ010000001.1:0-1667 GCA_964542295.1 uncultured Desulfurococcaceae archaeon | reverse complement strand
AAGATCAATAATGCCCTGAGCCTCTTCCCTCCTCTTAATGTAAAATCATATACTGCATTGACTAAGCCATCAACATAATGATATATTTGCTTTGATTCTTCAAAATACTTCTGAAGAACCCTATTAATTTCCTTCTCAACTTCCTCCTTATACTTCTCTATGAATTCTTTTAAAATACTGCATCACCTCCAAATCCATACTACTCATTTATTGGCAAATAGTAATATAAATGCCTACCATAAAACACTTAAATAGATCTTTGAAAATCTCATTTCTATCATATAGATCGCTTCTTATCAGTAATGATCCTCTTTAACTCCTTGAATACATCAAGAGATTCCTTATCACCTAATAAATCCCAATAAATACCTCTAGGCTTAGCCGGCCTAGGTCTTATATAAAGCGTCTTAGTAGGAGTAAAAGCAGCATCTATAGTTAGGTCATGTTTTTCAATAGGTATTTTTTCATCTATAATTTGAATATCATGAATAGTTGTTATAACCATTGTATCGTCATTTATTGCATCTAGTTCCCTCAAAATAGCGTACTCTAGTTCAGCATAGCCACCTCCTTTACCAACTCTACCGCCATATTTATCTATAGCAACACAGCCAGTAACTATAAGATCTATTGATGGTATCTCCGTGAGTGATAATAGTTTACCATAGCGAAATGCTCCACGAATAGTAGATGCATATCTTATCTTATAATACGGTATTTTAGCTGGGTCTAGTAATAGGAAGCCCTTCTTAAGCCTAGGTGTAGCCATTACTAATTTCTTACCATTAAGTAAAGCCTTATATCTAACTGGTTGCTGAGGACTATCTGGATTGGCCTTTATTACCTCTGCTTTTCTCCAAATACTTGTCCTACAAAGTCTTTCAGCAGCTTTTTCAGCACCTATAAAATTAGGTATTCTCCCATAAACAGGTCTAGGAAACTTAGCAATATCTAGCTCCTCCATAAGTTTCCATATTCTTTCTCTTATAATCTTCTTTATCTTCTTTACATCTTCCTTGATCAATATAATCAGCCCTCTCTAAATAAATAATTAGTACAATATTCTTAAAATTGTCTAACTAATTATCTATTAGACATGGTGCCTATAGGATGATGTTTAGAAAACCTGCTTTGCAAGTTGCACTAGACATGACTGACTTGAATAAAGCAATAGAACTAGCTGCTTTACTTACAACTAATTTACCAAAGGATCATCTTATAATTGAAGCTGGTACTCCATTGATTAAATCTTGGGGTGTCTTTGCACCTAGATTGTTGAAAAACGTAACTGGAGCAACTGTTTTCGCTGATACGAAGACTATGGATACTGGAGCACTTGAGGCTAGGCTTATGATAGATAATGGAGCAGATATCGTTAGTGTATTAAGTGTTTCTAGTGAGGATACTATTAAGGAGTTTATAGGAGAAACTCATACCTATGGAAAACTTGCTGCCGTAGACCTAATTAATAATCCTACACCGATCGAAACAGCTATTAAAACGCTAGATCTAGGAGCTGATATAATAATCTATCACGTTGGAATAGATGTGCAAATAAAGCGAGGTATAACAGTAGCTGACTTAATTGATGAGATCAAGTATCTTATTAGGAACATTAGAAATAGAAAGTCTAATGCATACATTGCTGTTGCTGGTGGATTAAAACC